>NZ_JAQIBB010000118.1:0-7335 GCF_027920745.1 Gallibacterium faecale
TTTTTTACAGATTCTTGAAAAGTCAGTTATATATTGTTAACGTTGGCAAGTATTAACGTATGTATATGATTTAGACATTACAAAGGATTCAAAAAATGCAGTGGAACAAATCCTTTTTTTCTGCCCTAATTGGGCTATGCATTTTTACCAATACAATGGCTGATAAAGCACTTGAGTTACAAGTGAAAGGTATCGACAATAAAAAAGCGTATAATAATGTTACCGTCCACCTTTCCACACTAAAAGATATTCCTGTAGAAGACTCTGATCGTTATCACTATTTAGCCAGTAAAGCAATTGATGAAGCATTGCGTGCGGTGGGTTATTTTAACAGCAAAATTGATTATCAATTTGTGCCACAACCAAATAAAGCTAAAGATTTATTAGTCGCTAATGTGAAATTAGATAAGCCAGTAAAAATTGCTGAAACACAAGTACAAATTCTTGGTGAAGCAGAACAGGACGAAAACTTTCTTGCCTTAAAAAAGCAGTTGCCTAAAGCGGGAACTGTTTTAGACCAAAGTGTCTATGATGACTATAAAGCAAAAATAGAAAAAACCGCCTTAGCAAAAGGCTACTTTGATTCAGAATTTTTAACACACCGCTTAGCCATAATTCCTTCAGTTTATGAAGCTTATTGGCAACTCACCTTCGATAGTGGTAAACGTTACCATTATGGTGATATTAGTTTTAAAGGTTCACAAATCAAAGATGCCTACTTGCATAATATTTTAAAAATTCATCAAGGTGATCCTTATTTCATTAATGATCTTTCTGAATTAAGCACCGATCTATCTGCCAGCAACTGGTTTAAATCTGTGTTAGTGCAACCTAATGTGAATAAGAAAACCAAACAAGTTGATCTGGAAGTATTAGTCCAACCACGTTTAAAAAACAGTTATGAGATCGGGATTGGTTATGGTACTGATGTAGGCCCACGCCTACAATTTGGCTGGAATAAACCCTGGATCAATAGTCGTGGCCATAGTTTTTCATCAAATTTCTATATTTCTGCCCCAAAAAAGACAATAGAAGCCACTTACAAAATGCCATTACTGAAAAATCCGTTGAACTATTATTATGAAATCTCAACTGGATATGAAGAAGAAAATGATAACTATACGAAGACGTCTGGCTTAAACTTAGCGGTATTACGTTATTGGAATCGTGCCACAGGCTGGCAAAACTCTTTTGGAGTAAGAGCGCGCTATGATAACTTCACTCAAGCCGGCGTTTCTAACCATACGTTGCTTATCTACCCAACAGCTGGATTTAACCGTACTCGCTTACGAGGCGGATTATTCCCTTACTGGGGAGATTCACAAAAAATTACCTTAAACTGGGGAAATAAATTATTTGGTTCTGAAGTCGATTTCTATTCTGCTATCGCCTCCACTTCGTGGATCCGTACCTATGCAGAAAATCACCGGTTTCTTGTAAGAGCAGAAATCGGGTATTTATCCACCAAAGATTTTGACAAAATTCCACCTGCATTACGCTTCTTTGCTGGAGGTGATCGTAGTGTTAGAGGATACGGTTATCACAAAATTTCTCCACGTGATGACGATAATAAATTAGTCGGTGGTAATCGCTTATTCACATCAAGTGTTGAATATCAATACCAAGTGTATCCGAAATGGTGGGGTGCTATTTTTTATGACACCGGTTTTGCTGCTAATAAGTTTACCTTTTCTGAATTACGCAAAGGGGCCGGTATTGGGGTTCGCTGGAACTCACCAATTGGTGCAGTCAAATTTGACATCGCCACACCAATTAATGACAAAGATAATAGTAAAAATATTGAGTTTTATATTGGTATAGGATCAGAACTGTGAAACAACAAGAAAAAGAACAAGAACAACAATCATCGACTACCGATACATCATCAGCATCTTTGCCAACAACTAAAAAAAGTAAAGGTCGTCGTATTATTAAATGGCTTATTCTTAGTTTAATCAGCTTACTTCTGCTGATTATTATTCTGCTCGTTACCTTATTAAAAAGCCAAACTGCACAACAAAAATTAATCACGTTTTTAGATGAAAAACTTAACGATCTCTCAATCGAACGTGTCAGTGGAAATTTAGAACAAGGTTTGCAATTAGATCATTTAACTTATCGTACAGCAGGTGTTGATGTCAGTATCGCTCAAGCGCGTTTACAACTTGATCCTAATTGCTTACTCCATATGGGCGTATGCATTAATCAACTCAAACTAAGTCAACCTCAGATTGCCATTGATACATCACAACTACCAAAACAACCAGAACCTGAACAAAGTAGTAGTTCTGGTTTTGCACTACCTGTGGATATTGATCTTAAACAGCTTGAAATTGATAAATTTTCGCTAAAACTTGATAACCAACTACTGCGCTTAGAACATTTTTCATCCGGCTTACAGGCTTCAATGGCAAATGGCATCCATCTGTTACCCACTGAAATTAATGGATTACAATGGATAGAAACTCTAGCAGATGAAGTAGAATTACCAATTCAAGTCGAACAAAAATCTGATACAGAACAAACAACAACTACCCAACCAACCGATTGGGAAGCATTAAAGCAACAGTTGGCACAACCGCTATTAGATGCCCAACATCCTTTCCAACTACCAGTTACCTTGTATATTGAAAACTTGACTGCAAAAGATTGGTTATATCAGAAACAAACGACAAAAGGGAAAACAGTTTCAAAAATTAAGATCCCGACTATTGCTATTCAAGCCACTGCTGATCAACAGCAAATCAAACTTTCTACCTTACAAATAAACAGTACTCTGTTCGATCTGAATGGTACTGCAAACTTATCACAACAAGATAAATACCCATTACAACTCTCGTTGACTGGTAAATTACACCAACAAAAACAGCTTGATCAGCAAAAGAAAGAACAGGTGATCTTACCAGAAACTGACCTCAATCTGACCGCCAATGGCGAATTATATGGCAAACTCAGCACTGCACTCACCGTTAAAGGGTTAGCTGATGCAACATTAAATGCTCAAGTTGCCTTATCTGAAGAGAAACTGCCTCTTTCTCTAGATTTATTGATACAACAAGCTAAATATCCTCTCTACTTACCAAAAGAGAGTAATCCTGCTACGGATCAGATTCGTTTAGTAAAAACACATTTAGCCGTCACCGGTGATCTGTTAAATTATCAAGCGAATTTACAAGGAAATGTTGAGGGTATGCACTCTCCTACAGTAGATATTGATTTAAAAGGATATGGTTCTATTGATCAATTTACCATTGAACAAGCCGCGCTTTCAGGCTTAAATGGTAATCTTGATTTACAAGGTAACGTGACATGGCGAAATGGCGTTACTTGGGATAGTCAACTCCAATTACAACATCTGAACGTATATCGCTACTTCCATAGCGTAGATTGGCTGGCAACAGTTTCAGGTAAACTTGCTTCATCGGGTAAAGTGGATGCGCAAGGTTGGCAAGTCAATGTGCCAACCATCGACTTAACCGGAAATGCCGATAACAAACCACTTTCTATTAAAGGAGATCTTGCTTTAAGTAATACGCTGCCTTTACTGAGCAAACAATTCGATTTCCATTATGGCAATAACCATTTAGCATTTAATGGGAAATTAGCGAAAGAGTCTCAATTTAATTTAACGGTTAATGCGCCAAATCTTACTGGTTTATATAAAGGTTTAGATGTTTCTGCAATAGGAACTGCACATATCACAGGCGATATTCAACAACCAGAATTAGATCTGGATCTAACGATCCCACATCTACATATTGCAGATCTTTTATTACAAAAAGCCACGATTAAAGGAAAAGTACAAAGTGATCAGCAAAACTTACGCGGTCACCTGGATCTTAACTTAGCTCAATTCAAATATGGCGAAAGTGTTCAACTTTCTCAAATTGATTTAAAAGCTAATGGGGACGAACATCAACATACCTTACAGCTCCGTTCTAATGGCAAACCGGCATCGATTGATCTTGATTTACAAGGTAGCTTCGATCGTGATAAACAAACTTGGCAAGGAGAATTAAGCCATACACAGCTTGATACCTTAATCGGTAAATTTAATGCTGATAAAACGATTAAGGTCAATTACTTAAATCAAGAAAAATTAGCAAAAATTTCTGCGCATTGTTGGCAAAATAACAGCTTGCCCCTCTGCTTCCCGCAAGCATTTACCACAGGTATTGAAGGTCATATTCCATTTAAATTACAGCAAGCTAATCTGACTTTCTTAAAACAATTTTTAACTGATAACACCCAATTAAATTCTCAATTTGATTTAGAGGGTGAAGTAAATTGGTATCAAGATAAACCTTTTGATTTAACACTACATTTAGATAGTTCTCGTTTAACATTATTACAAAAAATGGATTATCGCCGTTTTAATCTTGAACTGAACAAATTAACTTTAGACGGTAAAATTAAAGACAATAAACTTACTGCAAAAACTGAAATTAAAATTCGTGATAATGGAGGCATTAATACGAATTTAACTTTGGATCATTTAAATACAACACCAGAATTAGGCGGTACAATCCAATTAAATGAACTCAAACTTGCTTTAATTAAACAATTTTTAAATGCTGGGGATCGCGTAGATGGTAATATTAATGCCAACTTACGCCTAGCTGGTCATTTAAATAATCCTCAAATTCATGGGAAACTCGCCCTTACCCAATTAACTACTTCTATGCCAGCCTTACCATTTACGATTACCGATGGTTTTGCCAATTTAAATTTCAATGGCAACCGTTCTACTATGGATGGCGAAATTGTGACTAAAGAGGGAACATTACGCTTACGCGGTGATAGTGACTGGCGAGTATTAAATAATTGGAAAGCTAATCTTTCAGCAACTTCTGACCAATTCTCACTGACCATTCCAGAAATGGCAAAATTGACTATCGTGCCAGATATTCATCTACAAGCTCAACCAAACCATCTCAATATCGAGGGACAGGTCGATGTGCCTTTTGCAAATATTGAAATCGAACAATTACCAGAAAGTGCTATTGGTGTGAGTGCTGATGAAGTGATTTTGGAACAACAGCCAAAGTTATCGGCTAAACAAAGTTTGAAAAAACTAACTGAAAAAGAAAACGCCTTTTTATCCACCAACATTATGATTAACCTTGGACAACGCGTCCAAGTTAGTGCCTATGGTCTAAAAAGTCGCCTAGAAGGTACGTTAAATGTACGTCAGCAAGATAATCAGCTCGGTTTATTTGGACAAATCCATTTAATAAATGGTCGTTATGCCTCATTTGGGCAAGATTTATTAATTCGTAAAGGAGAAATTATCTTCTCTGGTTTACCATCACAACCGACCTTAAATATCGAAGCAATTCGTAATCCAACTGCCATGGAAACCAATACTGTGACTGCTGGAGTTCGTGTTTCAGGTTTAGCTGAATCGCCAACGATTCAAGTATTCTCCGAACCATCAATGTCACAAGACAATGCCCTCTCTTATTTATTAACAGGTCGTGCGTTATCCTCTGAAAATGCTGGATCAAGTGCATCCCTAGGTGCAGCTTTAATCAGTATGAGCTTATCTAAGACAGGTAAAATGGTCGGACAAATTGGTGAAACCTTTGGTATCCAAAATCTCAATTTAGAAACACAAGGTCTTGGTGATCAATCGCAAGTTGTCGTTAGTGGTTATTTAACACCACGTCTGCAAGTTAAATATGGCGTAGGATTGTTCGAACCATTAGCAGAATTAACACTTCGCTATCGATTATTACCGAAATTATATTTACAATCAGTATCAGGAACATCACAAGCTGTTGATCTTCTATATCAATTTGAACACTAAGCACGCAGGTAAATTATTATGAAAGAAATCGCCGTTGTAGATCTCGGATCAAACAGTTTCCATATGATTGTTGCTCGTATTGTTAATGGCTCAATCCAGATTCTTTCTAGACTAAAACAGAAAGTTCAATTAGCAGAAGGTTTAGATCGCGATCAAGTGCTTAGTCAACAAGCCATCGATCGTGGTATTGCTTGTCTTGCTCTTTTCTCTGAACGTTTACAAGGCTTTCCTGCTGAAAATGTACAAGTCATCGGTACTTATACCTTACGCCGAGCAGTCAATAGTGATGAATTTTTACGTCAAGCAGCTCGTGTCTTTCCTTACAAAATTAATATTATTTCTGGTCAACAAGAAGCAAAATTAATTTATGCAGGGGTTTCCCACACACAACCAGAAAAAGGACGCAAACTGGTCATTGATATTGGTGGTGGTTCTACAGAAATGATTATTGGCGATGACTTTACGCCACTTATTGCAGAAAGTCGTCATATGGGATGTGTTAGTTTTGCTAAACGTTTTTTTAATGATGGAAAACTAAGTGTTGAACGTTTCCAACAGGCTAAGCAATGTGCATTAGAAAAAATTGAGGATTTAGCTTGGGAATATCGTCAATTAGGTTGGGAAGCGACTTTAGGTTCTTCTGGTACAATTAAAACTGTGAGTGAAGTTTTATTAGCTCTCCACTTTAAAGACGGTTTAATTACCCTCCCTCGTTTAAATGAATTAGTTGAACGAACTTTAAAAGCAGAACATTTTAATCAGATTCATTTACCCGGTTTGCACCATAATCGTATTGATGTTTTTGTACCGGGTTTAGCAATTCTCGTTGCACTATTTGAAACATTCCAAATTAAATCTATGCGTTATTCTGATGGTGCTGTCCGTGAAGGGGTAATGTATAACTTTGAAGATAAATTCCGCGTAAGCAATATTCGTGAGCGTACTGTTAATAGTTTAAATCAACAGTTTAATTTGGATCGTGAGCAAGCAACGCGGGTTTCACAAGTTGCACAAATGCTAGCGAAACAATATCACTCCTGGCAAGAAGAACGCTTTGCTTATGAATTAAGCCAAATCCTATTTTATGCTGCATTAACCC
Organism: Gallibacterium faecale; assembly: GCF_027920745.1. Taxonomy (NCBI): domain Bacteria; kingdom Pseudomonadati; phylum Pseudomonadota; class Gammaproteobacteria; order Pasteurellales; family Pasteurellaceae; genus Gallibacterium; species Gallibacterium faecale. The sequence continues at coordinate 6,909 of NZ_JAQIBB010000118.1, forward strand.
ATGAAGTGGGTATTGTGATTAATCATCGTAATGTTCAAAAACATTCCGCTTATATTTTACAAAATACAGAACTACCGGGATTTGATAGTGAACAGCAACGTTTACTCGCTATCCTTGCACGTTTCCATACTGGGACATTTAGAATTGCCGATATTCCGGATTGCTATCGCTATACGAATGATGATGTACTAACACTTATTTTATTATTGCGTTTTGCCGTCATTTTCAATAAAACCAGACAAGCAACCGAATTAACAGAGATCCAGCTCTCCTATTCTGCTACGCAAAAATGGCAATTAGTCTTTCCTGATGAGTATTTAACTCGTAATCCATTACTAAAAACGGAATTACAGCAAGAACAAAAATTCCTTGCTTCATTAGGTATTGAATTAGATTATCGTTAATGTGTAAAAGCACTATACTTCAT
>NZ_JAQIBB010000119.1:0-7156 GCF_027920745.1 Gallibacterium faecale
GATTAAGTTTATTCAGGATTATTTGATGAGTAAAAATGACTTTTAGCTTCCAAAATGTCCATTAGGAGGCTGTTTTATGATTGTAGCCTCCATTTTGTCCATTACTCCGAAAATTTGTATTGTTTAGCAGATTCGATTTTAAGGAAATTCAAATTTAGAATAGTTAATGATGAGATCTACACCTAAAACTAGGTGTAGATCAAAAGATTACTCAGTTACCTTATTCCTGTGCAGCACTGCCTTGATTCCAAGTTTGACTTTCAGCTGGTTTTTTAGTTTGCAGTAAGAAATGCTGATAAGGTTTTGCAACAGGTTGTACAACTTTGCCTGATGGCGTAGAGAATGCGATACCACCACGTAGAAGTTGTTGTGTGGTACCTGTTTCTAAATTAACACCACTCCAGCCTACATCTAACGAATAACCAGACGCAAGCCAGAATTCACTATTTTGGCGAACTAAATGGCGATATTGTTGATCAAGAATAATATCAACAAACACGCGATCAGCAGTAGTATTTAATTGAATATTGCGAATTTCACCAACTTGAATCCCCCGATATAACACAGGTGCACCGATAGAAAGTGAGGCTGCATTTTCAGTTTCTACAACTAATGGGAAACCGTGACGATACTTATTACTGTCGGTACTTTGCGTTAATTTAAAACGTGTTTGGCTATTACCACTACCAAAACTGACATCAATATAAGGTTTAAACAATGCATCTAGATTTTGCACGCCACCAGCAGAAATTTGCGGGGTAACTACGGAGAATTGGCTGCCTTGTTTGCTTAATTGGGAAAAGTAATCGCCCGTGATTAAAGCGTTAGCAATCACTTGTTGTTTTTTCTGATCAAGGGAAATTTTCTTAATTTCACCAATAGTAACGCCTAAATAGCGTAATGGCATACCTACGGCAAGATTACTCGCATCATTGGCAATTAATTGGATTTCTTGTCCTGCAGAAAGCGCAGTTGTTTTATCTGGATAGAGCAGCGTTTGTTCTCCACCACTATTCACATTTTCAAAGCTAATTGCCCCTTTTAAAATACGAGATATTGGCGCTGCTTTAATATCTACACCTTGTAATGAAACATCAACTTGTACTGCACTTTCCGCCCAGAAACGACTTTGTTTAGTAAAGAGATGACGATATTGTTGATTAATAAATACACCAACATTAAAGCCCTGTTTTGTTGGCGTAATAGTTAAAATTTTACCCACAGGTAAACGGCGGTAGAGGACAAGCGAATTTTCGCTAATATCAGGTAATTCAGCCGTTGTAAGGACAATCGTTGGTTTAATTTCATTAGAAGTAATGCCTGCGAGCGCATTACTACTGTTTTCATAGAGTGGATATTCAGAGAGCGGTTTACTCCGTTTATTAGATTGGAGTAAAACATTAATTCCGCCTTGCAGCCATTTACGTGGCGAATCTACACTAACCTGCACACCATCACTGCTGAGATTTAAATTAAAGTTACTTGCTGCAACAAATAGGGTATCTGCATTAATTAAATGGCGGTAAGCTGACAAAATAACGACTTGAAAAGAAACATGGTTAATATCAACTTGGCGGGAAACAATCTCCCCAATTTTTAAGCCGTTATAAACAACAGGTTGCCCTTCTTCAATATTATATGTTTGTGGAGCAGTGAGGGTTAATAGTAAGATTCCCGGTTGTTGTAGTAATAATTCAGATTGTTTAATCACCTCAAATGATAAAGCAGGTTTTCCAGATCCTTCTACAATTTCAAAATATTTTCCTTGTAGGAATTGGGTAATATTTGTGACTTCTGCTAATGAAGGGCGATCGCGTAATACAATTTTTGAGCCGGCTTTTAGATTATTTTTGATACTTGGATCAACAAGCAATTTAGCTTGTAAAGTTTTACTGCTATGTACAGCAGTTTCACTATCTTCATCATAACTAATTTCACTTAAGACCCCGACTTGAATGTCGTGAAAATAGACGGGAGTTTCATTTTCTCTTAAACCAGCCGTGTCGTGAGGTAAGGTGATATCGACATTTAGTCCACGTTTAGCAGCCTTAATTGAGGAGTAGAGTGAGAAAGTACTATCCGTTTTTGCTTCTGGGCTATCATCAGGCGAGTCAAAAGCAATGGCACCTTGTAAAATAGCTCGCACACTGTCCATATTAATAGAAATACCGCTTAAGCTAGCATCTGCTTTGATCCCACTAATATTCCAGAAACGGCTATCCTGTTTCACAAATTTTGCATATTGTTTATAAATAATGATGTCAATTGCGACTTTTTTATCATCAGTAAAAGCGTAGTTATTTACTTTTCCAACAGGTACCTTACGGAAGAAAATACTTGATCCCATTTCTACTGAACCAAGATCATCTGCGACTAAGTGGATCAATAAATCGCCTTCATTTAATTCTGCAATAGGACCTTCTTCTTCAGCTACAAAGGTATCAGCTTCTTCGCCTTTTCCTGGGGAAAGCGTGATGTAATTTCCTGAAACTAACGCATCTAAACCCGATACACCAGCTAAAGTCGCAGTAGGTTGAACAATCCAGAATTTTGTATCCTCTCTTAATACTGAAACGGCTTCAGGATAAATATTGGCTGTTACCTGCACAGATTTCATATCTGGGGTGAAATTTACTTTTTTCACTAAACCAATTTGTAAGCCTTGATAACGAATAGGCGTTTTTTCAGCCACTAAACCCGATCCCTCAGAGAAATAGATCGTGATTTGTTCGCCTTGTTCTTTATGTAATTGATAAAAAAGAACGATTCCAACACAAAAAGCAATAAACGGCAGTAGCCAGAATGGCGAGATTCGTTTTATGGTAGAAAGTTTTGCTGGTGTAGAAGTGGAGGCATTATTGATGTGCTTCATAATTTTTCCATAATAATCGTGTATCAAAAACTTCAGCAGAAATCATAGTTAAGAACACAGCCAATCCAAAATAAATGGCTGCAGGACCTACTGAAAAACTAATAATTTGTCCTCGAGTCACTAATGACATCATTAGGGATAAAACGAAAAGATCGAGCATTGACCAACGTCCTACAAAGTGAACGATTTCAAATAACTTCATTTGTAAATGAATATTTTTACCATATCCAAAATGAATGCAACCTAATAAATAAAGCATAATTAAGATCTTACAGACAGGAACAAAGATACTGGCAATAAAAACAATCGCTGCAATACTGTAGTTCCCCATCTTAATAAAAGAGATGACACCTGACATTAAGGTATCAGCAGTAGGTGCACCATTTACATAGACGATAGAGATCGGTAAAAAATTGGCGGGCAGCAACATAATTGCACCAGCGATTAATGTGCTCCAAGTTCGCTGTAAAATAAGATTAGAATCAATCGCTGTATTTGCGTGACAACGTGGGCAGAAATGACCAATAGCTTGATCAGCAGGGAAGCTTAAGCCACAAGTGACACAATAGCGTAAATGTTCACTAGTAATATTCTCTGGTGGATAAAATTTATCCCAAAACTGTTTTGGAGATGTTTTAGTAAATAACAGAATCGTGAGAAAAGTAACCAACACAAAAGGCACTAAATAGATCGTAAATGAAATACTTGCATATTCTCTTACTTTAAAAGCTGCTACACCAAGTGAAATCAAATAGACATCTAGCATTACCCAAGACTTAATATAATTAAGTGAGAGTAACAACATTTTTGCGTTGATTTTAAATAGATAGCAAAGTTGTAACAAAATGATGATTACGACAAAAGCAATGGGCATTGCAATCGCACAGAATAAAACTAAAAAGGCACTATATGGATACCCTTCTGTTGCCATCTTCCAAACGCCACTCCAAATTGAGGCATAGACTGGTGTACCCAATAGTTGAATATTAAGTAATGGGAAGGAAAATGCGAGTGGCATCAAAATCAAAATAGATAATGCTAAGATTGAACAACGTTTTAAACTCCAAAGATTACCTACCCGTACAGTATGATGGCAATGCGGGCAATTTGCTTTTTGGTGCTTTTGTAATGGCGGTAGTAACATTGCGTGATCACAAATATCACAACAAATAGCACGTTCTGTGGTATCAGATGAAGAAAACGCTTTAATTAACATTGAAATTTGCTTGGAATGACACTATTAGTTTAAATAAGCCAATAAAGTTGTTGAACAAGTATATAAATAAAGAGAGAATATACAAGTAAATAATCTTATCGATTTGAATTTCAAATAGGCGTCAATATTGGCTGATTTTTTAGATTAAAGTCAGATTGATACGAGTAGGTAGGTCTAATTTAGGACAGTTTTTGACAATTACGAGTAGGACTATGTCGTTAGAAACAGAAAATAAAAATGAACAGCAAGTTAATGCTGAAACAACTTCAAAAAATAAATTCCAAGAAAACAACCAAGTTATTGCATATTTAACCGAAAAATTCCCTCTCTGCTTTTCTACTCAAGGTGAAGCAAAACCGTTAAAAATCGGGATTTTCCAAGATCTTGCAGAAAGATTAAAAGATGATGAAACTGTTTCAAATAGCCAGTTACGTCGTGCATTACGTCAATATACAGCAGGTTGGCGTTATCTTCATGGGTATAAACCGGGGGCTAAACGTGTTGATTTAGACGGTAATCCTTGTGGCGAAGTTGAATTACAACATATTGCTCATGCGGAACAACGCTTACAAGAAAGCAAAGCGAAAAAATTTGGTAAAGCTGCTGAAGCGCGCGATAAACAGCCAAAAGAGCAAAGAACACGTAAGCCAAATTACAAAAAAGGCGCTGCAAAAGGTGACGTTAGACGCAGACCTGTATTAGTGCCAGTTGATTTATCTAATTTACAAGAAACTCAACAGGTTAAAATTAAAGTAGGTGAAAAGACACAAGTAGCGACTGTGATTGCGGTTAATAAAGACAGTGTACGTGTTGAATTAGCACAAGGTTTGATTTTAACAGTTACTGAAGATAAAGTATTTCAACTTTAATTAGCAGTTGTAAATAATCATCAATGAAGCAGGGAAACCTGCTTCACGTTTCTAACACAAGTTCAAATTGATTGATAAATTTATCGAAGTTAAGAGGATTGGACACGAATGAAGTTCAAGAAAATTGCACAGAGCATTATCATCGGGTATCTCTTCACCAATGCACCAGCATGGGCAGTTAAGCCAGATATCAGTGCAGATAAAATCGTTATACCCGCTGCAACAGAAGCAAACTCAACAGAAGCAAAACGGGTTACAGCGAGATTAATCCAATCACACTATAAGAAATTTACACTTGATGATGCGATGTCGGAAAAGATTTTTAATCGCTATATCGATTTTCTGGATTATAGCCATAATACTTTCCTACAATCAGATATTGATGAGTTACGTAGCAAATATGCAAAACATTTTGATGATGATCTCGTTGCTGGGGATTTATGCGCGGCATTTGATATGTATAAATTGTTACAAGAACGTCGTTATCAACGTTATACCTACGCACTTTCTTTATTAGATAAAGAGCCAAATTTAAAAGAGAAAGATCAGATTGAAATTGATCGTAGTAAAGCACCATTCCCAAAAACAGAAGAAGAAGCGGATAAATTGTGGAAAGAGCGTGTGAAAAACGATGTGATTTCTATGCGTTTACAAGGTAAATCTTGGGCACAAATCAAGAAAAAATTGGTAAAACGTTATAATTTAGCGATCAAACGTCTAACTCAAACAAAAGCAGATGATATTACACAACTATTTTTAAATTCATTTGCGAGAGAACTTGATCCTCATACCAGTTATCTTTCTCCACGTAATGCGAAAAGCTTCCAAGAAGATATGAATTTATCTTTAGAAGGTATCGGAGCAACATTACAATCAGAAGATGATGAAACTATTATCAAATCTCTTGTTCCAGGAGCACCTGCAGATAAAAGTAAAAAAATCAAAGCTGGCGATAAAATCGTTGGGGTTGGTCAAGGCAACAAAGGTGAGATTGAAGATGTTGTAGGCTGGCGTCTTGATGATGTTGTTGAAAAAATCAAAGGGAAAAAAGGTACAACAGTTCGTTTAGAAATCGAACCAGCAAAAGGTGGTAAAACTAAAATTATCACTTTAGTTCGTGATCGTGTACGAATTGAAGATCGTGCTGCAAAATTAAAAGTGGAAAAAGTTGATGACAAGAATGTTGCCGTCATTACGATTCCAGGTTTTTATAATGGTTTAACTGCGGATGTAGTTAAATTATTAAATGAAATGAAAGAGAAAAAAGCAGATGCCTTGATCATTGATTTACGTAATAACGGTGGTGGTTCATTAACAGAAGTGGTTACATTAAGTGGTCTGTTTATTACGGATGGTCCAGTGGTACAAGTGCGTGATGCGTTTAACCGTATTCGAGTCCACGAAGATTTAGATCCGCAAGAATTATATAATGGACCGATGATTGTATTGGTCGATCGCTTCAGTGCGTCAGCTTCAGAAATCTTCTCTGCTGCAATGCAAGATTATGGTAGAGCTGTGATTGTAGGGCAAAATACCTTTGGTAAAGGGACTGTACAACAAAGTCGTCCACTAAACTTTATTTATGATACAGATCCAACTCCATTAGGGGCGATCCAATATACTATTCAGAAGTTCTATCGTATTAACGGTGGTAGTACACAATTAAAAGGTGTTGCGCCAGATGTTAAAATTGCGGAACTAATTGATGAGTCTGAGTATGGAGAAAGCAAAGAAGATAATGCACTTGTATGGGATAAAATTCCAGAAGCACCTTATAAAAAAGTGAGTGATTTATCTTCAATTGTGAAAACTTTAACTGAACGTCATAAAGAACGTGTAGCGAACGATCCTGAATTTATTGTATTGAATCAAGATATTGCGACACGAGATCAACGTAATGAACGTAAATTCTTATCATTGAATTTGGATGAGCGTAAAGCAGAAAATGATAAAGATGATGCAAAACGCTTAAAAGATCTAAATGAAAGATTTAAACGTGAAGGTAAGAAACCACTTAAAAAATTGGATGACTTACCAAAAGATTACGAAGCACCAGACTTTGTGCTAAAAGAGATAGAGCATATGGCAGTAGATATGCTTCCTAGTAAATAAAATTTTTAGTAGAAAAGAAAAAAATCGCCTCTCGTTGTAGAGGCGATTTTGTTTGATGATAAATCTAAATTTAGTCACAAATATTAA
>NZ_JAQIBB010000120.1:0-7119 GCF_027920745.1 Gallibacterium faecale
AAAAAATCTACCGCAGTCACACTTAACCGCAAACTGAAATTTTTCAGTTTATTACCCATTGGGGAACATGTTCCCTGATGGGCGTGTTCTCCATTTTTAATTTAGGAGAACACATTATGAACACACAAACTCAACATAAACCTGATTTATATCAAGAAATTACTGACCGCATCATCAAATGTCTTGAAGAAGGTACGGTGCCGTGGTTAAAACCTTGGCATAATCCAGAATGTAGTCTTGCACTTCCTAGAAATGCGGTCTCAGGTCGCTTGTATTCAGGAGTCAATATTTTGTTGCTTTGGGTGGCCAGTGCTGAGCATGGTTACAAACAAAGTAAATGGATTACAGCCATGGCAGCCAATAAACTCGGTGGCCACGTGCGTAAAGATGAAAAAGCGACGACTGTCGTGAATTATAATCCGATTGACCGCGAGAAATGCGATGATGAGGGTAATCCAATCTTGGATGAAGACGGTAATCCAGAAATGGAACATTTTGCTGTTTTAAAAAGACATCCACTTTTTAATATTGAGCAATGTGAAGGGCTACCAAGTTCAATGTATGAGGCTGTACCAGCAAAAAATACAGAAGCTGACACAGTACCATATGCCTTGTTTGCTGAGATTCGGCAAATGATAAAAGGAATGGATTTGGAGGTTAAAGTCATACCAAGTAGCCGTGCATTCTACCGACCTTCAGAGGATAAGGTAGTGATGCCTGAAATGAAGCAATTTGATTCAGAGGCGAGATTCTATGGTACGTTACTTCATGAAATGACACACGCAACAGGGCATCAGAAACGTTTAAATCGAGAAGGTGTTGCTTCTGGTAAAGCTAAATTTGGCAACAAAATTTATGCTTTTGAGGAGTTGATTGCGGAAATGGGTGGTGCATTTGTTTGCGCTCATTTAGGATTCAATGAAGTACCACAAAATGCGGCGTATATTGAAAGTTGGATTAAGGTATTGAAAGAGGATAAACGAGCTATTTTTAGAGCCTCTGGGTTTGCACGTAATGCGTGTGAATATATGATGGACGCGCTCAATGTTCAACAACAATACGAAAAACACTTTGCTGAAGCAGCATAATAAAGACTAAGGAATATTGTAAATCGCAATATTCCTTTAGTCCAAAAGGTACTATCTCTTTTGGTATAGTATATCCCTTTTGTATTAATAATGTAGTACATAATACTTATTATTTTAAAATATAACCCTATAGATTTTGAACTTTACAAAATAAAAGTTGAGTATATAAATAGTATTCGTATTATTTACCTCAAAATTTTAAGGGTAATAATAAATACAATGCTTAGTAAGCTTTTATTTATTATGATTTCTACTGTAAATATTAAATATTGTTATAAAAACTAGCATGCAAAAAATTCCAGATGCAAAAATTATTTTGCTAAAATCCAAATAGTTAGATAACGTGCCAATTAACCAAAATGAGAAAATCATTATCAAAGAGCACAGTGAGTTTACCGTAGATAAAATAGTTCCTCTATCATTTGATGAAAGAGAGTGATTTAATAATACTCCGAGAGATGTATCTATAATCTCATAACTAATTAAAATTATAATGAAGGTCAAAGCTACCCATATACCGCCAAACATAAGGGAAAGACCTAGAAAACATAACAATAGTAAGGAAAATAGTATTATTGACCTTTTTTCTCCAATTAGATCAGCAATCCATCCTGAAAACACCGATGAAAAAGCACTAAATAAAAAAGAAATAGAGTATATTCCAGAAATAAACAACAAAGAGAAACTATTATCTTTAAGAACTGCTTGATAATACAATGTAATAGAAGAAAATACTCCTTGAAATATGGAAAGAGAAATAATCAATATATATATGTTTAACGATATATTGCTCAACACTTTAAATGTAGGAATGTTTTCTCTATCATGAATAAAATTTCTTTTGTAAAAGTCTACCACAGAAAATAGAACAACCATTGCAATAAATTGACTAATAACTCCTAAATAAAATATCATGTCCCAAGCATTGTATTCCGCGATTACTCCTCCTAAGAAAGAACTTATTGCCAAAGCAGATATAGAAATAAAGTTATATCTCCCTATAATCTTATGATATAACTTTTTTCTTCTCTTAAATAAAAGTTCATCATAAATTAATGATTGTTCTGTTCCTGATAGTAATGCAATACCAAATCCATAAATAATGAAGAAAATAAATACAGAGATATTATTTTCGGCAACAAGCATTCCAACAAGATAGGTTATAGTACATACTAACCCTAAAAACATTGATATTTTTCGTCCAAACCTATCAGAAATAACTCCAGATGGAATTTCAGATATAAACATTGCTATATTTAATCCAATTTGAAAAAAGGATATTTCAGACATGGAAAATCCTTTACTCTGCAAGTATATCATCCATAAACTTCTTTCAAAAAATAGGCTACTAAAAAGGCCAAAAATCAGTATCTTTGATATATTATTTAATTTCATAAATAAACCTTTTCATCTCAAATAACTCTAAACATTCTATAATAAAATCAATATCATCCTCGGTGAATTCATCTTTTAATGAGGTAAATATATCATTTATATCCATTGTTGGATTAATATTCCCTATCATGCAAAAGTCAATGTATTTATTGTAAATCATATTAGATAAACTATGCAGTAAATAGTCAATATTTCTCCCCTCTAAATTAATCCCTCTAGTATATTGGAATTTGGACTCATCTAAGCAAGTCCATCCTATGGACTCAAAAATAGGCATGAATTTAGCTAATGCTGATTCGACATATAATATTTTGTTGGGATATATTTTGTAAATATATTCTAAAAATAGTCTTAATATACCGCATCCTCTTATAATGGGGTGAAAGATTACTCTATATAGCACTTTTATTTTATTGTTTATATTTAGCAAGCTATCATTTTCTTCATCATTAGAATAGGGTGTTCTAAAAACTAGAACGCCAACAATATTTCCTTTATATACTAATTTATAGTAATCTGCATTATAACTGTTATTTATATATTCTTCTGCTGAAGGGAAATAATGATATTTTTCTAACAATTTATATTCATGATATGTAGCCTCTTCTATTGTCATGTCTTTTTTAAATGGATTGCTTTGTGAGATAGGGGTTAATTTTAGATTAATATTTGAATATAAATCAAATGATAAGTGGCAATCTGGAAAAAGATATTCTTTTATATTTTCATCATTCGATATTAATATAAGGTTAAATTTAAATTTATTAGAAAATCGTCTTAAATTGTAACTAAGAAAATAAGCTGTATCTCTATCTAAATTACTACAAAATTCATCACAATAAATATTTTTTATTCCATTGGAAAGAATTAAGGCAATTAAGAATCTAAATTTTTGGCCTGATGAAAGGTTATTATATGGAGTCAAATATAAGTATGGCTCTGATAATCCAGCTATATTTAGAAAATATATAGCTTCTTTAAAATCATATCCTATAATATCTATTATAGGAAGTTCGCAATTGCTTATTTTTATATCTTTTATATCAAAAAAATTATATTTTTCTTTCAGTAATTTTCCTAAAGTGCTTTTGCCAACTCCAGAATGGCCCGTTATAAGAGTTATACCATTATTGATGGTGGAATCTAAACTAGATAGTTCTATATTATTTAAATTAAATATATTCCTATGAGAATTGGATATGCCAAAACTATTGCAAACAATATTGCATTTTTCTGATGAAAATTTTAAATCAAAACTAACCATATATAAATCCTAGAAATTATAAACGCCTTTATCACTAATATAGAAATTTTTTAAACGTGGTGACTTCATGTAGATAAACCTCCCTCTACAAATTGGTAAGCATAATGCATGAGATAATAAATATTCATTTTGAACTTTATAATTATCTTCTAAAGTTTCATTATTCAATATTTTTAAATACTGTTCTATATCCGTATTATCAAGATAAGAAATATAAAAAATTGACAAATCATACTTGCTTTCTGTTAATAATACATTTAGTGTTAGATAAATATCATATTTAGATTTATCTATTTTGCAATAAGTATGTATATCAAATCCATGTAAATTTATTTTTAACCCTAGATTAGAAAGAAAGTCACATAAGGCACATATAATGTGTTCATTTGGATAATAATTCAAATATGCTATATTAATCTCTTCAGGATTAATATTATTAACTATATGACATTCTTTATATTCAAGGTCATTGTCAAAAAAATATCCATTTAATGGTGATAAAATATTTAAAAGGTTTTTATTTATATAATCGGTTAATATCTTTTTAAAAGCAGGCTTAAATATGACAAATTCCTTTTTCATTCCTAATATGAAAAATATATTTGATTCTTTATTGATGATTTTTTCATGGGCTACCAATTCATTAGGGAAATATGTACAGCTAGTCACATCAACATTCCCCTTTCTATACAATTCTATTGGGTAATAAAGATTCTTATTTACTATAAAGTTAACATATTTTATATGTTTATCTTCATTTGAATAATAATCATTTCTTTCTAAGGTGATTTGATATTCTTTTATTTTAAATATTTTAAATTTGCCATTGGATATATATAATTCTGGACAATTGTCCTCATTAAAATAAATAGGTGAGAACTCAATATTAGAAAAAAGATCACAATAATCAATTCGTCTATTATAGATAATCTTTAACATGTTTTTGTCTACGATATCAATAATACCGATGTCACTATGATGAATATCATCATATAATATCGATGGCACACCTTCAATAAAATCAAGGTAGTAAGAAAACATTGTTTTATTCATTATTTGATAGTGGAGTGTCTTATAAATGCTTGTAGATGTTAGTTTCCGGCCATTTGAGAAAAACAGTCCATCAAAAAACTCAATAGTTATTGAATGATCTTTTGTATTTAAATAATGATTTTTTATATAATTACTGCTATAAACACCATCCTTTTTATTGAATAACGGTTCATGCAACATAGAAGCGATGCATCTTGAGGAAAAATCCTTACACTCAAAGGGAAAAGATAACTTAAATTCTGCATCTAGCAAAATATTGATATAATTTTTCATATAACTTCACACTCAAATGTTTGAAAATTAAAAATTTTTCTGTAGTAGAGATTTTCGGTTCGAGGGTTTATAAAATATTGAAGTATATCTTGGCACATCATGCTGCCTATCATCATATTAGTTGTTGGTAGCGATCCCTTAATTGGTTTACTAATTAAATTTGGAGACTTATCATATTTCTTATTGCTTTCAACAAATGGGTATATCGATATAGGTCCCCAAAATCCACTATTTATTCCTACACCACAGTTAATGCTAGGTATTTCTAATATAGTGGATACATCAAGTATAATTCTTTCTATATTTTGGGGAGTATCTAATGCATTTATTATAAAATCGGGGCAGTAATTTATACATATAGATTTTAAAAGAGAGTGATCATCAATATAATCTCTAGACTTTTCAATATTCAAACTACTATATATTAACTTTAATTTATCTTTTATAACATCAACTTTATATGAACCTACATCATCTTTTGTAAATAAAATTTGTCGATTTAAATTAGACTTATCAACAATATCTGAATCAACAATAAAAAAATCTTTTATACCTAGTCTCAGTAAGTTATCCAAAACAATACATCCAATACCTCCAACCCCTAATAATAGAATTCTACTATTCGAGATAGTATTTTGAATATCAATTGGAGATCTAGGATCTCGAGAGTCCATTAAACTTTCAATAAGGTAAATATTTCTGTCTAATTCAGAATTCTTATAATAATGAGTATAGCTTTTTATAATTAAATTATGTTCAATTAAAACTTCTACTAGGTCATTGGGTAAATCGCTTAAAGCCCATTCCCTTTTTTTTAGAAGAGAAAAATATGTTTGATCATCATCAAAAATCTCAACACATTTAGTACCTAAAAGAATTTTGGTGCTAAACTCATCATAGTGAAGTAAAGCATCTGTCTTTAATTTATAATTTTTTCCCATTTTATAGCTCCAAACCTATTGACAAGAAACTATCTTAAGAGTATAATATAAGTGCTTGCAAGGCAAGCAAGAATCGTTTGCTTTGTAAGCAAAAACTCCTTTATAACTATAAAAGGCCTATATTCATTACTCTCTAAGTGAGGATATTTATGAACAATAATACAACTCAAAATAAGCCAATGAAAGTTACTGCAAAACACGTTAGAGAAAGCACTACTCGTTGCTAGTTTCTTTTGACTTTAATAATAAAAAGAGTTGGTTTCCAACTCTTTTTTTATTATATAGTTGTTCCACGAAAACCATAACACTGTCATATGGATGTAAAAGAGCTTTAGCGGTGAGCACAATAAAAAATTCTCGCTATATAATGAACAAAGCTGGCAACCAGAATTCAAAATATAAGAGGATAAGTCATAGTTAGTAAATCCAATAATAATTCAAGTTTACCATCACATAAAGATGGAATTGTAGTTACCATATAGTCTTTATTTCGATGTATAGGAGAAAAACAATTTATAGAGAATATAAAGATTTACTGTATTTGTTCTACTTGCACAAATTAATATAGATTTGATCACACAGTGCCTCAATACGTATGTTCTTTAAAGAGCATGCGAAGTATTAGGTCCTTATAGTGTAGCCTAAAAATCACCTATTTCATGAGTGGGTTGTTATGATAAATAAACAATAAATTAAAGACTTAGCCTTCCTCATAATGCCTGTAATATATCTACATCTACTTTTTTGAACTACAGTTCGTAAGGAAAAGTAATAGGCTATATGTTTATATAGAAAGGTGAAGTAAACCTAAGAACCATTTTCCCTAGTTCTAAAAAACGAACGTTTTTTTGACGCATTTCGAAAAATAAAAAAATCTTCATTTTTCTTTCCATTTTAAGTTCAATAACTCAGTACAAAAATCAAGACTCAAAAACTCATTTATATATTGAGTTTTTATACTATATAGGTGGTATTGTATGTTAATTGGCTATGCTCGTGTTTCTGCAGAGGAACAAAATCTAGATCTTCAAATTGTAGTGATCCACTAAATTAGCAGTCCTTGATAGTTTTTTTTCGCTAAAATTGGCGGCAATCCTTGATTATA
>NZ_JAQIBB010000121.1:0-7023 GCF_027920745.1 Gallibacterium faecale
TAGATTTTATGACGTAATTCACATTTTTTTATTTAACTGCCTAGAAATTCCGCAAAATGTATTGTTTTGCAGCAATTTTCTTTTTACTCTGTATTTTTTATCGTAATGGAGATAATCATGAATTTAACCCAATATATTGGTTTTGGTGTTGCTGGTAATTTTGCTGGTCACCTAGAACAAGCTGGTGAAGCAAAGGATTTTGCTGATGTTGTAACCACAGAAGAATCTCAACCTAAAGCTATTTTCCCATTTTATGTTCCTAATGCTAATAACTTCCTCACTACTTTTCCGTTGTCATCTACTGAAATAAAAATGCCCCAAGGTGCAGATAACTTACAAATTGAGCCTGAAGTCGCTGTATTTTTTAATATTGAATATGATGAAAATAAACAAGTTATAGCTTTAACTCCATCTGCTTTTGCTGCTTATAACGATTGTTCTATTCGTAAACCTAATGCCAAAAAAATCTGTGAAAAGAAAAATTGGGGGAAATCATCTAAAGGCCTATCTAGTACCATTTTACCGGTCAATACTCTTGAGAAAGGCGGTGAATTAGATCATTTCCGTATTGCTTGTTATCACAAACGTCAGCAAGTATTAACCGCTTATGGTATTGATAGTCCAATTGCTGGCTATAATTATTTCAATCAGAAGCTAGTTGCTTGGTTAATTGACAGAATGAATAACCAACCCGATCAAGGTCCTATGAATAATATTGCTGAATTACTCCATCAAGCAAACTATCCTACACAAGCAATTATTAGTATTGGTGCTACCCGCTATACTGAATTTGGTGAAACCAATTATTTACAAATTGGAGATACGAGTATTGTTGTTGTGTACGATGGTCGCAAATATACTGAACAACAAATACAACAATTTGCTCAAACGGAAGCCTTTCCTGCTGATATTTCTGCATTAATACAAACCGTTGTTTCTTAATTATAAAAAGGCCTCAAAAGATCGATCTTTTGAGGCCTTTATTACAATATTTTTAACTAATCATCCATATAACCTAAACTTCTTAACGCACGTTCATCATCAGCCCAACCACTTTTCACTTTTACCCAAAGTTCTAAATGCACTTTAGCATCAAATAAACGCTGCATATCTTGTCTAGCTTCTGTGCCGATGGTTTTTAATTTTTGTCCTTGATGACCGATCACCATCTTTTTCTGACCTTCACGTTCTACCAGAATCAGTCCATTAATTTCTAAAGTTCCACGTTCATTAACTTTAAATTGCTCAATTTCTACTGTTACTGAATAAGGTAACTCCTCTCCCATAAAGCGCATTAACTTTTCACGAATAATCTCTGATGCCATAAAACGCTGTGAACGATCAGTAATATACTCTTCAGGGAAATGATGCACACCTTTACGTAAAGATTGACGCACAATTTGTTGTAATTGATGTACATTATTACCACGTTGTGCAGAAATTGGGATAATCTCCTTAAAATTAAATTTCTCTGTTAGTTGTTGAATAAATGGTAATAACTCATCTTTATTCTTAATATTATCAATCTTATTAATCGCTAACACCACAGGTGCTTTAGCACTACGCAACTTATTCAGCACCATCTCATCATCTTCATTCCAATGTGTGCCATCTACCACAAAGATGATTAAATCAACATCAGTAATTGCACTACTTGCCGCACGATTCATTAAACGGTTAATTGCACGTTTTTCCTCAATATGTAATCCGGGAGTATCCACATAAACCGCTTGATAAGCACCCTCAGTATGAATACCTACAATACGATGGCGTGTTGTTTGTGCTTTACGTGAAGTAATCGAAATTTTTTGCCCTAAAATTTTATTTAGTAATGTTGATTTACCTACATTTGGTCGTCCTACAATCGCCACAAATCCACAATAGGTTTCTGATTCTGTTAAACTTTGCTGATTTTCTGTCATTCTCTTCTCATTAAAATTATTTTATTTTTAACACTGCTAAAATTTTTTCAGCAGCAGCTTGTTCTGCTTTACGACGACTACTACCTACACCTTCAAAGACTTCTGCAAGTTGTTGAATTTGACACGTTACCTTGAATGTTTGATTATGCGCTTCACCTTTAATATCCACTACGGTGTAAGTTGGTAAAGGCTGACGAATACCTTGTAGATATTCTTGTAATCTCGTTTTAGGATCTTTTTGGCTATCACCCGGCTCAATTTCAGCTAAACGTTGTTTATACCAAGTTAATATGACTTCTTGAGCAGTTTTAATTCCACTATCTAAATGAATAGCACCAATAATAGCTTCTACCCCATCAGATAAAATTGAACTACGACGATAACCGCCACTTTTCAATTCACCAGGCCCCAGTTTTAAGTAATCGCCAAGATCAAATTCAATAGCAATTTGTGCTAAAGTCTGCTCCCGCACTAAGGTAGCTCGCATTCTACTTAAATCTCCCTCTGGCGATTTAGGAAATCGATGATATAACGCTTCGCCAATAGTGAAATTTAAAATTGAGTCCCCTAAAAATTCTAAACGTTCATTATGCACACTTGCCGCGCTTCTATGAGTTAACGCTTGTTGCAATAATCTAATTTGGCTAAATTGATAACCTATTTTTCTTTGTAATCTCTCTAAATGTTCAGTATTCATAATTATTTGATGGTTTCAAAGAAGCGCTCTGTCCGAATTCCTGTCGGCCATTCGCCCTCTTTTTTATCTAAACTTAACCAGATCACTGTTGCTTTACCGACAATATTTTGTTCTGGTACGAAGCCCCAAAAGCGACTGTCATTACTATTATCGCGATTGTCCCCCATGACAAAATATTCTCCCTCTGGGACTGTCCACTCTCCAACAGGATTTCCTTCTTGTTTGAAATAGTATGGATCATAATTGAAACGATCTGGATTCAATAAAATTTGATGTGTTACAGCACCAATCTCAGTACGCTCAATTTGTGCATTACCGTGATATACAAATTCTGGATTTGGTGTTAAACCTTCATATCGATAAGTCTCACTTGGGCAAGTTTCTTCCTTACAAGCTGGTGTTACAGTTAATACCCCATCTTGTTGATCATATTTAATATGATCTCCCGGTAACCCAATTACCCGTTTAATATAATCAACATTAGGCTGAATTGGTGCTTTAAAAACAATCACATCCCCACGTTTTGGTTCCCCTAATGGAATCCATTTATTTTGGAATACAGGATCTTTTATCCCATATTCATATTTATTCACTAATAAAAAATCACCTACACGTAACGTCGGTTCCATAGACCCTGATGGAATTTGAAAGGGTTCATATAAAAATGAACGTACAATTAACACTATCGCTAAGACAGGAAATAATGAAGCAACAAATTCGGCACTCTCCGAAATAGGTTCAATACGTGCTTTTTCTTCATCTGTTAATTGTTTACCGCTCCGTTGTTCCGCACGAGCAATTTGACGTAAGCGTTTCGGTTGCAGCACAAAGCGATGATAACACCAAAAAATTCCTGATAAGGCAGAAAAAACAATCAGCAAGATGGTAAATGTATTAGGTAATTGGAAGTAATCTAATACTTTCCACAATACAAAACCAATTCCCAGTAAAATAGGCAAGAAAAAATTCGACATACTTGCTCCTTATTTGTCTTTTCCTACGTGAAGAATAGCTAAAAACGCCTCTTGTGGAACTTCAACGTTACCTAGAGATTTCATCCGTTTTTTACCTTCTTTCTGTTTCTGTAACAGTTTTTTCTTACGGCTAACATCACCACCATAACATTTCGCCAAAACGTTCTTACGTAATTGTTTTACCGTTGAACGTGCAATAATATGGTTGCCTATCGCAGCTTGAATCGCAATATCAAATTGCTGACGAGGAATTAACTCTTTCATCTTTTCAACTAATTCACGACCACGGTATGGCGCATTATCTTTATGAACGATTAATGCTAATGCATCAACACGATCACCATTAATCATAATATCAACTCGCACCATATCCGCTGCTTGGAATCGCTTAAATGAATAATCTAATGATGCATAACCACGAGAAGTAGATTTCAAACGGTCAAAGAAATCTAAGACAACTTCCCCCATTGGAATTTCATAAGTTAAGGCAACTTGATTACCGTGATAGACCATATGAGTTTGTACCCCACGTTTCTCTACACATAATGTAATCACATTCCCTAAATACTCTTGTGGCAAGAGCATATTACATTCGGCAATAGGTTCTCGAATTTCCTCAATGTTATTGATTGGCGGTAATTTTGCTGGACTATCAACATACACTACTTCACCATTCGTCATTGCAACTTCATAAATTACCGTTGGTGCGGTGGTAATCAAATCGAGATCATATTCACGCTCTAAACGCTCTTGAATGATCTCCATATGTAATAGCCCTAAGAAACCACAACGGAAACCAAAACCTAATGCGCTTGAATTTTCTGGCTCATAGAATAATGAAGCATCATTTAAGCTCAATTTGCCTAATGCATCACGAAATGCCTCATAATCATCAGAACTTACAGGGAATAATCCTGCATAAACTTGTGGTTTTACCTTTTTAAATCCTGGTAGTGGTTTGTCTGCTGGATTATGATGTAACGTCAAAGTATCCCCAACAGGGGCACCAAGAATATCCTTAATTCCACAAACAACCCAACCTACTTCACCACATGAAAGTTCTGTCGTATCCACCTGCTTAGGCGTAAAGATCCCTAAACGATCCACACCATAACTTTGACCAGAACTCATTACCTTAATTTTGTCACCTTTCTTGAGCGTACCATTTTTAATCCGAACTAATGACACCACGCCAAGATAGTTATCAAACCAAGAATCAATAATTAACGCTTGCAATGGTGCGTCAGGATCACCTTTCGGTGCTGGAATACGTTTAACAATTTCTTCTAAAACATCCTCTACACCAAGCCCTGTTTTCGCTGAACAACGCACTGCATCAACCGCATCAATCCCAACGATATCCTCAATTTCTTCTGCCACACGTTCTGGATCTGCGGCAGGTAAATCAATTTTATTTAAAATCGGTACCACTTCGAGATCCATTTCTATCGCTGTATAACAGTTAGCTAAGGTCTGTGCTTCCACACCTTGTCCTGCATCCACAACCAATAATGCACCTTCACAAGCTGCTAGCGAACGAGAAACTTCATAAGAAAAGTCAACGTGTCCTGGCGTATCAATAAAATTTAGTTGATAAGTTTCACCATTTTTAGCGGTATAGTCTAAGGTCACACTTTGTGCCTTAATGGTAATACCACGTTCACGTTCTAGATCCATCGAATCTAGCACCTGTTCTTCCATTTCACGTTCAGTTAATCCACCGCACACTTGGATTAAACGATCCGAAAGCGTTGATTTACCATGATCAATATGAGCAATAATTGAGAAATTACGGATATTCTTCATAGATGAGTAATATTAATACTTTAGTTAGTTAATTAAAAAATAATCGGAAGATTTTACAAGAAACTAGGAAAAACTGCTACTAGAAAGGAATTTGTTACGCTACTCAGTAAAAAGGCAGATTTTGCGTCTGCCTTCATCTACTTGATTGTTTAGTAATAAGAGTGTTCACCACGTTGATGTTCTGTTACATCTTTCACACCCTTCAATTCCCCATCAAATTGTGCAAGTAGTTGTTTTTCCACTCCTTCTTTTAAGGTTACATCAACCATTGAACAACCATTACAACCGCCACCAAATTGTAAAATCGCTTCGCCTTCATCTGTGATTTCAATCAGCGTAATACGTCCACCATGGCTAGCTAATTGTGGATTAATTTGTGTTTGAATCACATAATCAACACGTTCAATTAACGGCGCATCATCAGCCACTTTACGCATTTTTGCGTTTGGTGCTTTTAGGGTTAATTGTGTTCCCATATCATCGGTAATAAAATCAATTTCTGCATCTTCCAAAAATGGCAGACTAATCTCATCAACAAATGCAGAAAAAGTTTCATATTTCATCTCACTATCTGTTGCTTCTACTGCAGAAGGCGGACAATAAGAAACACCACATTCCGCATTCGGTGTACCTGGGTTTACCACAAAAATACGAATATTTGTTCCTTCTTCTTGTTGATCGAGTAGTTTGCGGAAGTGTGCTTGTGCTGCACTAGAAATTTTAATTTGTTGCATAATGCTTTTATCCCTTAATAAATACTTGACTGATATAGTCGGGAATAATACGCTCAATCAAAAAAATTTTCCACTCCCCAACCACAATCAATCTATTTTTTGCGTTTTACATAATGCCCAAACTTGTATTTCTGTAATACCTTCTCGCTGTAAACAATGACAAATCTCCGTCATTGTTGTCCCTGTTGTAATAACATCATCAATAATTGCCACTGACTTTACTGTCTTTGGTAATGGTTTTTGCAATATAAATGCTTGTGCCAAATTTTGTTGTCGTTGGATTGCTGTTTTTCCTCGCTGTGTTTCGGTGGCTCGATAACGGACAACAACATCATCTCGATAAGGAATCTTTAACCATTTACTTAAATAATGGGTTAACAGCGTTGCTTGGTTATAGCCTCTACGCCATTGTCGTTGATGATGTAAAGGTACAGGAATCAATAAATCGGGCAGTTGTAGTTGATGGGTACACCGTGCCTTTCTAACCGCTAAGTACAACCAACGCGCTAAACTTCGATCAAGATAATAAGCTTGATTAAACTTAAATTGATAAATTAATGAACGTAATGGTTCTGCAAATGCAGATACAAACACAATATGTTGCCAATTCGGTGGGGAAAGCAAACATATACCACACTGTAACCGATCCTCTGGCAACGCAGTGCCACAACGTCCACAATAACAAAATTGTGGTAATCTCTGATAACAAAGAGAACAAATACCATGCTGCCCAATGGCTAAACGGCGTTGACAAATAAAACAAGATGTATCAAAAAGATTCGCATTTTTCATCTTGTTAGCATATAGCATTCATCATAGTAACAATCTCTCCTTTCTCTATTTTGTGAGCTCTTTCGAGAAAATAAGAAAAAATGGGCGTAATGGACAAT
>NZ_JAQIBB010000122.1:0-6991 GCF_027920745.1 Gallibacterium faecale
AAAAAACACCCGAGTCTTAATCCCTTTCATACAGGGCGATGTCTTTCGACGTTCACATCCGCGGTATATAGAAGATATCGCAATGGTCTTAATCCCTTTCATACAGGGCGATGTCTTTCGACTTTTCGTCAAGTCAGTTATATCTGGTTCGATACCTTGTCTTAATCCCTTTCATACAGGGCGATGTCTTTCGACTATATTGTTTTAATAATATATTTTGGATATAAGCTATGTATGAATAATATTAATGTGATATCGCCATTATTAAATATACCAATGTGGTTGATAAATCTATCTATTCCTATAGGTGGGGCTTTGATGTTAATAGAGCAAGTAAGAATATTGATAGAGCGTAGGAGAGGGGATTCATGTTAGTTATTGCATTTCTAGTGTTTTTTATCTTAATTTTATTTGGCGTTCCAATAGCTTTTTCTATGGGGTTAAGTGCTGTAATTGCAATTACAGCAAATGATTTACCATTAACTTTAATTTCACAAAGGTTATTTTCTGGGCTAAATACATTTTCTCTATTAGCTATTCCTCTTTTTATGTTAGCAGGAGAATTAATGGAACATGGAGGGATATCTAAAAGACTTATTTATTTATCCAAATGCTTAGTTGGCCATTTTCGTGGTGGACTTGGTATGATAGATATTTCTACGTCCGTAGTATTTGCAGGTGTTTCTGGATCTGCAGCTGCTGATACTGCTGCTGTAGGCTCTTTAATGATTCCTTCAATGAAAAAGAATGGTTATCCTGCTGGAATGAGTGCTGTATTACAAGCTGTGGCTGGTTCTCTCGGTCCAATTATTCCTCCTAGTTTAACAGCAATTATTTTTGCATCATTAACAGGATTATCCATAAAAGATTTATTTTTAGCAGGAATTATTCCAGGAATCTCCATTGCTATAGGGTTAGTAATAGTTACGTTCTTCTATGCTAAAAAACTAAATTTAGGTGGAGAAAAGAAAGCTTCTAAAGAATTAGTGTGTCAAGCATTTAAAGAGTCTTATTTGGCTTTATTTATGCCAATTATTATTATTGGAGGTATTTTAGCTGGTCTTTTTACACCAACTGAGGCGGGGGCTATTGCTGTTCTTTATTCTATAGCAGTTGGGGTTTATCATAAAGAATTGAATTTACAGGGTATAAAAAAAGCAATTATAAATGCTGCTGCAATGACTGCAATGTGCACATTGATCATTTCTGGAGCAACAGTATTATCATGGATAATAGCATTTACTCGCCTTCCTGAATTAATAATAAATTTCTTAACTGGAATTACAGATAATTCATATATCATATTATTTTTGTTAGTAGGTTTTTTATTATTTATTGGTATGTTTATTGAAACAATTGCAGCTACTATTATTGTTGCCCCAATTTTGATGCCGATAGCATATCAATATGGAATAGATCCTATACAATTTGCAATTATTATGATTGTAGTATTAGTTTATGCTGGTGTTACTCCTCCGGTTGGTGGTGTGCTTTTTATCACGATGGGTATCGCTGAAGTAAAATTAGATAAGACATTAAAGTATTTACTACCATATTTATCTATAGTCTTTATTGTTATTACATTGATGATTCTTTTTCCAAGTTTTTCTTTATGGATCCCAAAATTGACAATGTAAGATTTTTCTTAAAACGTCTTAAAAAAGGTCGAGTAGATTACTCGACCTTTCTATTGTTATGATGAATTAATAATTTATTCGTCTAAGAAACTGCGCAAGGTTTCTGAACGACTTGGGTGGCGAAGTTTGCGTAATGCTTTGGCTTCAATCTGACGAATACGTTCACGTGTTACATCAAATTGTTTACCGACTTCTTCCAAAGTATGATCAGTGTTCATATCAATACCAAAACGCATTCTTAACACTTTCGCTTCACGAGGGGTTAATCCTTCTAGAACTTCGTGTGTTGCAATCTTTAAGCTTTGTGCTGTTGCAGAATCAAGCGGAAGTTCTAGCGTATTGTCCTCAATGAAATCACCTAAATGTGAATCATCGTCATCTCCAATTGGAGTTTCCATTGAAATAGGTTCTTTAGCGATTTTTAATACCTTACGGATTTTATCTTCAGGCATACCCATACGTTCAGCCAATTCTTCAGGTGAAGCTTCACGTCCCATTTCTTGTAGCATTTGGCGAGAAATACGATTTAATTTATTAATTGTTTCAATCATATGTACAGGAATACGGATAGTACGAGCTTGGTCTGCAATTGAACGGGTGATTGCTTGACGAATCCACCAAGTTGCATAAGTAGAGAATTTATAACCACGGCGGTATTCAAATTTATCTACTGCTTTCATCAAACCGATATTACCTTCTTGAATTAAATCAAGGAATTGTAAACCACGGTTGGTATATTTTTTAGCAATAGAGATAACCAAACGTAAGTTAGCTTCTACCATCTCTTTTTTCGCACGGCGTGCTTTTAGTTCACCTTGTGAAATTTTTTCGCCAATTTGTCGAATTTGGGTAATGGTTAAACCGCTTTCTTGTTCAATTAATTGGAGCAGATGAATTGCTTGACGAATATCTTGCTCATAATCTTTTAATTTTTCAGACCAGTTTTTACCTGCGGCTAATGCTTTTTCGATCCAAGCATCATTGGTTTCATGTCCAATAAATGCTTTTTGGAATGTTCCTTTTGGCATTTTTGCATATTCAACAGCAAGACGTTGAATGTGTCTTTCTTGGGTACGAATACGTTTCATCATGTCACGCATCGATAAAACAAGAAGATCGAATTGTTTTGGTACCAAACGGAATTGTTGGAAAACATCGGATAAAGCATTAATTTGATCTTTGGCTTTTTTATTGCCGCGACCATATTTCTCAATCGCTTCTACTGTTTTTTGATGTTGTTCTTTTAATGCTGTGAATTTTTCACGGGCAACTTCTGGGTCGATACTGTTATCAGAGTCGCCATCTGAACTGTTGTCAGAATCGCTATCACTGTCTTCATCATCGTCACTATCATCAGCATCATTAGAAGAAGACGATAAACTTTCCTCATCATCTTCATCAACATCATCATTCATAAATTTAGAATAATTTTCAGTATCTACTGCATTTGGATCGACAAAACCAGTAATTAAATCAGAGAGGCGAACTTCACCTTTTTCTACTAAATCATATTGTTGTAATAAATGATTTAATGCTTGAGGATATTCCGCAACTGCACACTGAACTTCATTAATTCCTTCTTCGATCCTTTTCGCAATATCAATTTCTCCTTCACGAGTAAGGAGTTCAACACTTCCCATTTCACGCATATACATACGGACAGGATCAGTGGTGCGACCGATTTCAGATTCAACACTAGAAAGTACTTGTGTAGCTTCTTCTACTGCATCTTCATCTGTCACATTTTCGTTCAACATAAGATCATCAGCATCTGGGGCGGTTTCAAGTACTTGAATCCCCATATCATTGATCATCTGAATGATGTCTTCTATTTGATCGGCATCAACGAGGTCTTCTGGCAAACTATCATTAACCTCTGCATAGGTTAAATAACCTTGTTCCTTGCCTTGTGCAATTAATTGTTTTAACTGTGATTGTGGATTTTGATCCATATTTTGACATCCAATAATTGTTGATTAGCAGAAAGCATTCTTCATATTCTCTTTATGAAGAATAGACCGAAGCTAGCAATTTTCGACTATTTGCTAGCAGTTCTATCAGTTCTTTTTTTTCATCTAGCGACAAAGTATCTGTTCGATCTTTCGCTTTTAACGCTTCAATGCGCTTTTCCATTACTTTAGAATGTAAGTGTTTTAGATTACCATAAAAAGTCGCTTCAATGTTATCATCTTTTATTAGGTGATCCCAAATTGCGAGTTTTTCAATAATTTTTTCTTCTGTTTTTCCCCGCCAATATTCCAGTAATTGTCCTGTTGTAATACCACTTTTTTCGATACATAGTTGATAAACTTCAAGAAAAAGTGATAGCCCGGGGAGGTTTAAATCTTGTAGCACTTGCGGATTACTTAATAAAACACGGGTAATTGGTTTATCCGCTAGTTCTGGATTTTGTAATAATAAAGCAATCAGTAAACGCATTGGTGTAGCTTTTAATCTTGCTTCATTCTCTTTTTGGGTTTCTGTTGCTGTAGCAATCATAGCAGGCAACATTTTTTCTAATAGTGCTGCATCCATAATGCCAAGCTTTTGTCCAAGCATATTACGAAGATAAAGACGTAATGTTTCGCCTGGAATTTTATCAATTAATGGTACCGCTAGAGCTGCTAACTTACTCCGTCCATCTTTTGTACTTAAATCAACTTGAGTCAATAAGTGTTGAAATAAGAAATCACTCATTGGCATAGCGTCTAAGAGAAATTCCTCAAATTTTTCTTTGCCAATTTGGCGAATAAAAGTATCAGGATCTTCGCCGTCTGGTAAAAAAATAAATTTTAATTGTCTGCCATCATAAAGATGGGGCAAAGCATTTTCTAAAGCGCGCCAAGCAGCACTTCGTCCAGCATTATCGCCATCATAACAACAAATAATTTGTTCAGTAGCACGGTATGCTATTTGGATTTGTTCGCCTGTGGTTGCGGTACCTAAAGAAGCAACGGCATTCGTGACACCAAATTGGGCAAGAGCAACAACATCCATATATCCTTCAACGACTAATAAGTAGTCCGGATTATCATTTTGTTCTAATGCTTCATATAACCCATATAACTCACTGCCTTTATGGTAGGTCGCCATTTCTGGTGAGTTAAGGTATTTTGGCTTTTCATCACCTAATACACGCCCACCAAAGGCAATCGTCCGACCGAGGCGATCTCGGATAGGGAACATAATCCGCTGCCGAAAACGATCATAAGCAGTGCCAAAATCGTTTTGCGTGATCATTCCCGTATCTAGTAATTTTTGTCGATCTTCTGGTGATTGACCAAAATGACGTAATACGGAATTTGTCCCGGAAGCAAATCCAATTGCAAAACGTTGGATAACTTCTGTGGATAAACCACGTTGTTGTAAATAAGCTTGAGCGGGTAATGCTTGTGTAAGTTGTTGTTGATAAAAAACAGCAATGTCTTGCATTAATTGGTGCAAGTCACGTTTACTTTTATAATTTTGATTTGCAGAATTGTTATGGCTAAAAGTATTTTCTCTTGGAACATCAACACCTTGCAGTGCAGCTAACTCTTCGACGGCCTCAACAAATTCGAGCTTATCATAATCCATCAAAAATGAAATGGCATTACCATGTGCACCACAGCCAAAACAGTGATAAAACTGTTTTTTGGCACTGACAGTGAATGAAGGGGTTTTCTCATGATGGAATGGACAACAAGCTTGATAATTTTGTCCGGCTTTTTTGAGTTTTACTCGAGAATTAACGACATCAACAATGTTGGTACGTGCTAAGAGTTCATCAATAAAAGTACGCGGAATGAGTCCTTTCATCGTATCTACCTTAAGCTAGCCAACAAAATTCTATAGGTTAATAAAAAGAAATAACCGTGCTTCTAATAAAGAAGCACGGTTTAAATATCGTTTAAATCAAAGAATGAATTAATATAAACGAGTATGACGTGCATTCTCGCGAGCTAATTTCTTAGCGTGACGTTTAGCTGCAGATGCTTTTTCACGTTTACGAATAGTTGTTGGTTTTTCGTAGAATTCACGGCTACGAACTTCTGCTAAGATTCCCGCTTTTTCGCAAGAACGTTTAAAACGACGTAACGCTACGTCAAATGATTCATTTTCACGAACTTTAATTACAGGCATGAGCCAATCACCTCAATGAAATTTATATACAATTTTAGGGTTATATAACATAACCTTTACTCAATAAAGGTCGCAATTTTAATCTATTTCAGGATAAAAAGTAAAGAGAGGATTATGCTTATTTTGTTGCCAAACTAGCGATTGGCTAGAGAAAATTAGAAAAAAAGAGTAAAATGCCGACCAATTTTTGGCTAGATAAAACAAACAGATGAAAGTTTTAGGTATTGAAACCTCTTGTGATGAAACAGGAGTGGCAATTTATGATGAAGAGAAAGGGTTAATTGCCAACCAACTTTATACACAAATTAGTTTGCACGCTGATTATGGTGGTGTGGTGCCAGAGTTAGCTTCACGTGATCATATCCGTAAAACGGCACCTTTAATTCAAGCGGCATTAGCAGAAGCAAAATTAACCGCACAAGATATTGATGGGATCGCTTATACTTGTGGGCCAGGATTGGCGGGTGCATTACTAGTTGGGTCAATGGTAGCTCGTTCGTTAGCTTATGCTTGGAATGTTCCTGCTTTAGGCGTACATCATATGGAAGGGCATTTATTAGCACCGATGTTAGAAGAACGTGTTCCTGCATTTCCTTTTTTGGCTTTGCTAGTGTCTGGTGGACATACACAGTTAATTCGTGTGAATGGCGTAGGTGATTATGTTTTATTAGGTGAATCTATTGATGATGCAGCAGGGGAAGCATTTGATAAAACAGCGAAATTATTAGGGCTAGATTATCCTGGTGGAGCGGCGTTATCTCGTTTAGCAGAACAAGGTAATCACGATCGTTTTGTATTTCCTCGCCCAATGACAGATCGTCCAGGATTAGATTTTAGTTTTTCAGGCTTAAAAACCTTTGCCGCTAATACAGTCGCTCAATATCCACAAGATCAACAGACACGATGTGATATTGCTTATGCATTCCAAGCTGCTGTTGTTGATACACTTGCGATTAAATGTCAGCGCGCATTAAGTGAAACTGGATTAAAACGGTTAGTCATTGCTGGAGGTGTTAGTGCGAATAAACAGCTTAGACAGCGTTTAGGTGAGTTAATGCAAAAATTAGGTGGGGAAGTTTTTTATCCCGCACCACAATTTTGTACCGATAATGGGGCAATGATTGCATATGCTGGTTTCTTACGCTTGAAAGCAGGGGAACATACGGATTTATCGGTGGAAGTACGACCACGCTGGCGAATGAGCGAGTTAGCAAAAATTGCCTAAGCATTAA
>NZ_JAQIBB010000123.1:0-57033 GCF_027920745.1 Gallibacterium faecale
CCCCATTTTTTATTTTTTTAACTGTTCGCTGTTTTTTTCAACGAAACGTCTAATTTCCATACTTTTTGCTTAACTTTTACTTTAATGCAACACGTGCATTACGGAATAAACGCATCCACGCCCCATCTTCACTCCAGTCATCTGGATACCACGAGTTAGTCACACTACGGAAGACACGTTCTGGATGAGGCATCATAATTGCAATACGCCCATCCTTATTACTTATTGCAGTAATCCCTAATGGAGAACCATTTGGATTAGCTGGATATTGTTCTGTCACATTAATGTAATTATCTACATATTGAGCTATGATCTGTTGATTTTGTTGTAATTCCGCAATTTGTTGTGGTGATGCGAATTCTGTACGACCTTCACCATGTGATACCGCAATTGGCATATGTGAACCTGCCATTCCCGCAAACCAAAGTGAATTATTTTCGTTAATCTTCACTAATCCCACGCGGGCTTCAAACCGTTCTGAGCGGTTGCGTACAAATTTAGGCCATAAGTCAGCGCCAGGAATAATTTCTTTTAGATGAGAAATCATCTGACAACCATTACATACGCCTAATGCAATTTTATTTTGATCTTCAAAGAAGCGGCTAAATTGTTCACGTAAATCATGATGGAACAGAATAGATTTCGCCCAACCACCACCAGCACCTAATACATCGCCATAAGAGAATCCTCCACAAGCAACTAATGCATCAAATTTCACTAAATTATGGCGACCAGAACTTAAATCACTCATATGCACATCAAATGCTTGGAAGCCTGCGCGATCAAACGCTGCTGCCATTTCTACATGACTATTTACACCTTGCTCACGCAAAATCGCAATTTTTGGTCTGACACCCACCGCGATATATGGCGCTGCCACATCTTCACTTGGGTTATAACTCAATTTTGCCGATAATCCTGGGTTATCCGCCTGTTGTTTTGCTTCATATTCTTGATCTACGCAAGCCGGATTATCACGTAAACGTTGCATTTGCCAGGTGAGCTCACCCCAAATTTGACGTAATTCTGAACGTTTCTGTTGCAACACAACATTCTCACCACGTCTTACAATGATCTGATTATCAGTCGTAACATGGCCCAATACTGTCGCAATCTGATCTAGTTGATATGACTTTAAGAGTTCCCAAACCGCTTGGTGATCTTGTTGGCGAATTTGTAATACAGCACCTAATTCTTCATTGAAGAGTACGGCTAAATCATCAGCGCCCAATTTCTCAATATCAATGGTTACACCACAATTACCCGCAAAAGCCATTTCCGCTAAGGTCACAATTAAACCACCATCAGAACGGTCATGGTATGCCAATAATTTTTGTTCTTGTACTAACTGCTGTATTGCATCAAAGAAAGCTTTTAAACGTTGTGGATTTTCTACATCCGCTGGCTTATCACCTAATTGTTTATAAACTTGTGCTAATGCTGTTGCTCCTAAACGATTCTTTCCTTCGCCAAGATCTAATAAGATAAGTTCACTCGCCCCTTTATCTGTACGTAATTGTGGAGTTACCGCTTTTCTCACATCTTCTACGCGTGAGAACGCACTAATTACTAATGATAACGGAGCAGTTACTGTTTTTTGTTGCCCATCTTCTTGCCATGTGGTTTTCATTGACATCGAATCTTTACCCACTGGAATCGTTAATCCCAAAGCCGGACAAAGTTCTTCGCCAATGGCTTTAACAGCTTGGTATAACCCTACTCCCTCTCCTGGATGATCTGCAGCTGACATCCAGTTGGCAGAAAGTTTGACTCG
Organism: Gallibacterium faecale; assembly: GCF_027920745.1. NCBI lineage: Bacteria > Pseudomonadati > Pseudomonadota > Gammaproteobacteria > Pasteurellales > Pasteurellaceae > Gallibacterium > Gallibacterium faecale. The sequence continues at coordinate 1,775 of NZ_JAQIBB010000123.1, forward strand.
TTTTAATTCACCAATATTTACTGGTGCTAAATTAGTAATTGCCTCAGCAACAGCTAAACGTGCAGATGCGGCAAAATCCAATAATGCAACTGGTGCACGTTCTCCGATTGACATCGCTTCGCCATGATAAGTATCAAAACTTGCAGTTGTCATACCATAATCCGCGACTGGAATTTGCCATGGACCAACCATTTGGTCACGTGCCACCATCCCCGTAATAGAGCGGTCGCCAATCGTAATCAAGAAAGTTTTTTCAGCAACAACCGGTAAGCGTAATACACGGTGTAATGCTTCCGTTAAATCAATCTGTTGAGTTGCTAATGCTGGTGAATGTACTTGTTTTGAAACCTCATTACGTTGCATTTTTGGTGTTTTACCAAGCAACACATTCATTGGTAAATCAATTGGTTTATTAGCAAAATGGTCATCATGTAAGGTGAGATGTTGTTCTTCCGTTGCTTCACCAATTACTGCATAAGGCACTTTTTCACGTGCACACAATGCTTCAAATAAAGGTAATTTTTCTTCATCAACCGCTAATACATAACGCTCTTGCGATTCATTACACCAAATTTCTAATGGGCTCATATTACGTTCATCACTTAAAATTTTACGTAATTCAAAGCGACCACCACGACCACCATCATGTACTAACTCTGGCATCGCATTAGATAAACCACCTGCACCCACATCATGAATAAATAAAATTGGATTATCCATGCCCATTTGCCAACAACGATCAATAACCTCTTGGCAACGGCGTTCCATTTCTGGGTTATCACGCTGCACGGAAGCAAAATCAAGATTTTCTGCTGATTTTCCCGAAGCCATAGAGGACGCTGCGCCCCCACCAAGCCCGATATTCATCGCAGGTCCACCCAGAACAACCAATTTTGCACCTACTGGAATTTCACCTTTTTGGATATGTTCTTCACGAATATTCCCCATTCCACCAGCGAGCATAATTGGTTTATGGTAACCACGAACTTCCTCACCATTAAAGCTATTCACTTTCTCTTCATAAGTACGGAAATAACCTAACAATGATGGGCGACCAAACTCATTATTAAACGCAGCCCCACCAAGCGGCGCTTCTAACATAATTTCTAGCGCTGATGCAATTCGATTAGGTTTGGATAAAGGACCTTCCCACGGTTGGTTATAGCCTGGAATACACAAGTTAGAAACAGAGAAACCGACCAACCCTGCTTTTGGTTTTGAGCCTCGACCAGTCGCGCCCTCATCACGAATTTCTCCACCAGACCCTGTTGCCGCACCTGGGAATGGTGAAATCGCTGTTGGGTGATTATGGGTTTCTACTTTCATTAAAATTGGCATTTGCTCTGTGTGATAACGATATGTTCCATCTTGATCTGGGAAGAATCGACCTGCTGGCGAACCTTCCATCACAGCCGCATTATCTTTATATGCAGAAAGTACATAATCTGGTGTTTTTTCATAAGTATTTTTAATCATTTTGAATAATGATTTTGGTTGTGCTTCACCATCAATTGTCCAATCTGCATTAAAAATCTTATGACGACAGTGCTCTGAGTTAGCTTGAGCAAACATATATAATTCAACATCCGTTGGATTACGACCTAATTGGGTAAATTGTTCAAGTAAATAATCAATTTCGTCTGCTGCCAAAGCTAAACCAAGTTCTACATTCGCTTTTTCTAATGCCGCTCGACCACCAGTTAATAAATCTACAGTTTTTAGTGGTTTTGGATCTTGTTGTGCGAAAATTTCGGTTAGACGTTGATAATCTTCTACAACCTCTTCCATCATTCGGTCATGAATTAACTTCACAAATTGTGCTTGTTGTGTGGCATCAAGTGCTGTGGCAAATTCACAATGATATAAAATTCCTCGTTCTGCACGCACCACATCTCTTAATCCACAACTATGAATAATATCTGTTGCTTTTGATGACCATGGTGAGATAGTTCCAATGCGCGGGATCACAATTTGACCTTGTAAGAAATTATCTGCTCCTTGTACTGCAGGGAAACTCATTACAGCATTTGCCTCAAATAGCTGAACTAAATGATCAATTTGTTGTTGATTCAGTGGATTTTTTACTTCCACAAAATAGAGATAATTTGTCGTGCAGCGTTGCAGTGAAATTTGTTGTTCTGCAAGTTGTGATGAAAGGCGGGAGAGTCGAAAATCAGAAAGCGCGGTCGCACCACGGAAAATCAGCATCATAGCATTATTACCTAACTGTAAATTAAAGAAAAAAATCGGGGCATATTATACCTAAGTTGAACTCAAAACGGAAACGTTTGCGTAACACTTGATTTGTACTTACCGATTAGATCTTATACAATGCGCACTTTTGAACAGCATCTGTTGAGGTCTATTTGAAAGGGTTATCAATTCGTATCATCTTAGCTTTTGCCCTATTGTTATGGGCTATTGATATGGTATTTCCATGGCAAAAAATTATGCGTTCTGATGACAATCTCTATTCCTCAATAAAAAAACGTGATGAGTTAGTTGTTGGTACCATCAATAACGCATTCTCTTATTTTGTAAATGCGAATGGGGCGGCTGGCCTCGAATATGAATTAACCAAAGCTTTTGCAGATTACCTCGGTGTACAACTTACAATACAGACATTTGAAAATTCCGAAACGCTATTACAGGCATTAGAAGAGAATCAAATTGATCTTGCTGCGGCAAATTTAATGTATCAACCAGAAAAAGCCGAACATTTTCAACTTGGCCCAAGTTACTACTCTTCATCATGGCAACTAGTCTATCGTAAGAATACTGCTCGCCCATACGATTTAGGGCAACTAAAAGGCAAGTTATTAATTACGAATAACATTGATCTACAAAAAAAATTATCACAGTTAAAACAACAATATCCTGATCTGCAATGGCAGGTCGATACAACGCTCTCACCAGAAGAGGCATTACTTGCTGTCGCTGATGGTAAAGCAGATTACACGATTGCAAGCTCAATTGATGTCGCTTCTATTCAGCAAGTCAAACCTGTATTAGCTGTCGGTTTTGATTTAACAGAAGAAACTTCCGTGAATTGGTATCTACCTCATAACCCTTACAATGAATTACAGGCTGCACTCCTCGATTTTATGAATAATGCGAAAGAGTCGGGGCTAATCTCTCGTATTGAGGAAAAATATTTTAGTCATCTTTCACGTTTTGATTATGTTGATGCACGAACCTATATTGCAGCAATTGAGAATACACTTCCTACCTATTTACCGCTATTTCAACAATATGCAAATCAACTAGATTGGAAACTGCTTGCAGCCATTTCTTATCAAGAATCACATTGGGATGAAAATGCTACTTCGCCTACAGGGGTACGAGGCATTATGATGCTGACCAAAGAAACAGCTGAGCGCATGAAAATTGATGATCGTAATGATCCTGAGCAAAGTATCAAAGCTGGCTCAGAATATTTACATATGCTATTAGGTAAGATGCCTGAAACTATCGCTCAGGAAGATCGTATTTGGTTTGCATTAGTTGCTTATAACTTAGGCTTAGGTCATTTACTCGATGTACGCCGCTTAACCGAAAGTCTAGGCGGTAATCCGAATAATTGGCTTGATGTTAAGGCAAACCTACCATTACTGGCTGATAAAAAATATTACAGCAAATTAAAATTTGGATATGCCCGTGGTTATGAAGCTTATCAATATGTCGAAAATATTCGCCGCTATCATAATAGTATTGTGAATTACTATCGAATTCAGGAACAAAGCCAATCCCATGATGAATTGCCAGATCCAACAAATCTGCCTGAAATTAACCAAACACCACTGTAATTGTGCTAAAATTACGCCCATTTTTATAAAATTGGAGATTTTCTATGCGCCCGAACAATCGTGCTAATCACGCCATGCGTCCAATAAAAATTACTCGCCACTATACAAAACACGCAGAAGGTTCTGTCTTAATCGAATTTGGTGATACGAAAGTGCTTTGTAATGCTTCTATTGAAGATTCCGTCCCTCGCTTCCTAAAAGGTCAAAATCAAGGTTGGATTACAGCTGAATACGGTATGTTACCTCGTGCAACTAACGTTCGTACCCAACGAGAAGCAGCCAAAGGAAAACAGAGCGGTCGTACTATGGAGATTCAACGCCTTATTGGTCGTTCATTACGAGCAATGATTGATCTGGAATTACTCGGTGAACGCACTATCACTTTAGATTGTGATGTAATTCAAGCTGATGGTGGTACACGTACCGCAGCGATTAGTGGTGCTGCAGTAGCACTGCATGATGCGATTCAAACCTTATTAGATAATGGCACATTAACTAAAAACCCAATTAAAGGTTTAGTTGCTGCCGTTTCCGTAGGAATTGTAGAGAATCAAAAAGTCTGTGATTTAGAATATATTGAAGATTCCAATGCCGAAACTGATATGAATGTTGTAATGACTGATGAAGGTAAAATGATTGAAATTCAAGGCACTGCTGAAGGCGAACCATTTAGTCATGATGAACTTCTAGAGTTATTAGCATTGGCAAAACAAGGTATTGAACAAATCAATCAAGCACAAAAAGCAGCATTACAACAGGCTTAATAGGAAAAAATATGCAAGCTTATCAACAACAATTTATTGAATTTGCTTTAAGTCGCCAAGTTCTAAAATTTGGAGAATTTACCTTAAAATCTGGTCGAGTGAGTCCTTACTTTTTTAATGCCGGATTATTTAACACTGGGGAAGATTTAGCCAAACTTGGTCGTTTTTATGCCGAAGCGATCCAAGCTCAACAATTAGATTATGACCTAATTTTTGGACCTGCTTACAAAGGAATTCCGATTGCAACCGCAACATCTGTCGCACTTTATCATCAATTTGCTATTAATAAACCCGTTTGTTTCAACCGCAAAGAAGCCAAGGATCATGGTGAAGGGGGCAATTTAATTGGTAGCCCATTACAAGGGAAAGTGCTCCTTATTGATGATGTGATCACCGCTGGTACAGCGATTCGTGAATCAATGCAGTTAATTGCAGCTCATCAAGCAACATTAACTGGCGTAATGATTGCGCTTGATCGTCAAGAGCGAGGCAAAGGCGATCTCTCCGCGATCCAAGAAGTAGAACGTGATTATCATTGCAAAGTGAATTCAATTATTACTTTTGAAGATTTATTAGCTTACTTACAACAATCTAGCCAATACGCTGAGTTCCTACCAAAAATGCTTGCATATAGCCAGCAATACGGGATTTAATTTTCGTTCCACCTAGCCTCTTGCTAGGTGGTCTGCAAATTTCACAAATGACTCACCATAATGTAGTATAAAGAATCCCCACTCTATTATTTTTATAAATTTTCTTTTGGTTTAGTGTTTTTACTAAACATCTGTTTTTATTATTTTTATCTAGCTAGGGAGTATCAATGCAAAAATTATCTCAACGTCTGCAACAATTTTTTAGTAGTGAGCCCGCTGGTGGGATCTTGCTTCTCATCGCTACATTCTTAGCCATTACTTTAGCTAACTTTTCCATTACCGCCGATTTCTACCAACAATTACTCCATACCACTATGGCGTTCCAATTTGGAGAGTTTCGTTTACAAAAACCACTATTACTGTGGATTAATGATGGCTTGATGGCAATTTTCTTTTTACTAATTGGTTTAGAGGTTAAAAAAGAGTTATTTACTGGTTCATTGTCCAATTATAAAACTGCACTATTTCCTGCGATTGCTGCATTAGGCGGGATGATCGTTCCTGCCTTATTCTTTTATTTTGCGACCATTGCTACCCCAGAATTAACCAAAGGTTGGGCTATTCCTATGGCAACAGATATTGCTTTTGCTCTAGGGATTATGGCGTTAGTTGGTAAAAATGTCCCACCTGCATTAAAAATATTCTTACTTGCCTTAGCTATTATTGATGACCTTGGTGCCATCATTGTTATTGCTATCTTTTACTCAAGTGATTTAGGTACAGTTGCTCTAGTTGGTGCAGCTTTATCAATTATTGTGTTATTTCTCTTAAATCGCTATAAAATCAGCTCCCTTACCCCTTATGGTGTTGTGGGTCTGATCCTTTGGGTATGTGTATTAAAATCAGGTGTGCATGCCACGTTGGCAGGGGTGATTATTGGTTTTGCGATCCCATTAAAAGCCAAAAGTGGAGAAAATCTCGTCCATAGATTAGAACACAGTCTATCTCCTTGGGTTACATTTATGATTTTGCCACTATTTGCTTTCGCCAATGCAGGAATTTCATTCGATGGGGTAAATTGGCAAACTCTCGCCTCACCATTACCATTTGCTGTGTTACTTGGCTTATTTATTGGTAAACCCGTTGGGGTCTTTGGTTTAAGTTATCTTTCAATCAAACTAAAATTAACTAAATTACCTGAAGGAGTTCATTTCCGCCATATTTTCGCTGTTTCTCTGTTATGTGGAATTGGATTTACGATGTCGATGTTCTTATCAGGTTTAGCATTTGAAGAAGAAGCCCATGATTTAAATATTTTAGCTAGAATAGGTATTTTAACCGCTTCTACCTTATCTGCGATTTTAGGTTTCATCACATTAAAATCTGTAACGACAAAAAAATAACTACAATTCTTTGCGGACCATTACTTGTAAATCTATAACCTAGCCTTATATAGGGTGGGATTTTTTTGAAGGACATTTTTATGACAATAACTTATACACAGGATAACGATAAACTTTATCGCTTTTTATTTAAAAACCGTGCTGTACGCGGTGAATGGGTTCGTTTAAATAAAACCTTTACTGAAACATTAAATACTCACCATTATCCACGTAAAGTACAAAATTTATTGGGTGAACTTCTGGTTGCAACCAGTCTATTAACTGCAACTTTAAAATTTAAGGGCAATATTACGGTACAAATCCAAGGCGATGGACCTTTAAAGCTTGCCTTAGTTAATGGAAATGACCAACAACAACTACGTGCTTTAGCTCGCCTGCAAGGAGAAATTACTGACGAAATGACACTTGCCGATATGGTGGGTAAAGCAGTTTTGGTTATCTCAATTATTCCAGATGAAGGTGAACGTTACCAAGGCGTTATTGCTCTAGATAAGCCAACAATCACCGAATGTTTAGAAGATTATTTTATTCGTTCTGAACAATTACAAACTCAACTCTTTATACATTTTGGTGAATATCAAGGCGAAGCTGTGGCTGCAGGAATGTTGTTGCAAATCATGCCTGATGGACAAGGTTCCCCAGACGATTTTGAACACTTAGCAACATTAACTGCAACAGTAAAAGATGAGGAGCTGTTTGGTTTAACCGCTGAAGAAATGCTTTATCGTCTTTATCATGAAGAAACCGTAGAGATCTATCCACCACACGACACGCAATTTTTCTGTGGCTGTTCATTAGAACGTTCTAGCGGTGCAATTAGTTTACTCTCTGATCAAGAAATAACAGAAATCTTTGCTGAAACGCCAACATTAGATATGCAATGTGAATGTTGTGGTAAGCATTATGTGTTTACTGAACAAATGGTAAGAGAGATTAAACAACAAAGCTTACATTGTAATAAATATGCGCCATTTTTATAATAAAAATAGAAAATATAGCAAAAAAATGTAGCTTTAAAATTATTCTTTGTAAGAAAGTAAGGTTAAAATCTATTATTGTCTTAACAGAAGTAGCATCTTTTAATTAAATAAAACATCTATGCTACATAACACACTTATTTCTTATCGAAAAAATTCACTGTTATTAAACGCAAATCCTTTGGCTTTCAACGCTATTCAGAGTACAATCCGCCCTTATTTTTTATGATTGATTAGTACAAACGAGAGAAGAACAAAAACTATGTCATTTACGATTGGACAACGTTGGATTAGTGAAAGTGAAAATAACCTTGGTTTAGGCCTAGTAACTGCGGTGGATAACCGTACTGTAACCTTTTTATTTCCTGCCGCAGATGAAACAAGAGTATATTCTGTTGCTGCAGCGCCAATGACCCGCGTCCTATTTCAAATCGGAGATACCATTAGTCATCATGAAGGTTGGCAAGCTGAAGTGATTGATGTGATGGAGAATCATGGTATTGCGTTATATCTCGCTAAAAATTTAACCACACAACAAGAAGTGGTAATTAAAGAGATCGAACTTGCTCATCAAATTACCTTTAGTAAACCGCAAGATCGTCTTTTTTCTGCGCAAATTGATCGTAACGACCGATTTTCGCTTCGCTATCAAGCGTTGCAACATCAACAACAGCAATTTCAATCACCTTTACGTGGTTTACGGGGTACAAGAGCCAGTTTAATTCCACATCAACTTCATATCGCACAAGAAGTTGGTAGTCGTTTATCTCCGCGCGTGTTATTAGCAGATGAAGTGGGACTAGGGAAAACTTTAGAAGCTGGTATGATTTTACAGCAACAATTATTTTCTGGCCGTGTACAACGTGTATTTATTCTTGTACCAGAAACACTACAACATCAATGGCTAGTGGAAATGTTGCGTCGTTTCAACCTTAACTTTTCATTATTTGATGAAGAACGCTGCCAAGATTTTGATCGTAAAGATGAAGATGGACGCAGTATTAAAGTGAATCCATTTGAAAGCGAATCTTTAGTTATTTGTTCTTTAGATTGGTTAGTGACACAACCTAATCGTATGCAAGAAGCGATTGATGCTCAGTGGGATATGTTAATTGTTGATGAAGCCCACCACTTACAATGGCACGTTGATGCACCCAGTGAGGCTTACCGTTTTGTAGAAAAATTAGCCGAAAAAACACCTTCTGTATTACTCTTAACCGCTACACCGGAACAACTTGGCCAAGAGAGCCATTTTGCACGATTACGCTTACTCGATCCAAATCGTTTCTATGATTACAACGCGTTTATCGCGGAACAAAAAAGCTATCGTCCCGTTGCCGATGCAGTAAATAGCTTATTGTCTGAGCATAAATTGAGCAATGAAGAACAAAACACATTAACTGAATTATTAGCTGAACAAGACATTGAGCCGCTATTACGCGTAATTAATGGCGCTAACAGTCATGCGGAACAAATTCGTGAAGCAAAAAATGAATTAATGGCCAATTTAGTTGATCGCCATGGTACTAGCCGTTTACTGTTTAGAAATACGCGTCAAGCGGTGAAAGGTTTCCCAAAACGGATTTTGCATCAAATTAAACTTGAACTTCCTAAACAATATGCGAATGCTCAAAAAGTTGTGAACTTACTCAATCAACAAAGTAAGCACGATTCACTCTATCCAGAGATGATCTTCCAACAATTAAATCAAGATGCTGCTTGGTGGGAATTTGATCCACGTATTGAATGGTTACTGACTTTCTTAAAAAATCATAACCAAGAAAAAGTCTTAATTATCTGCCAACAAACCAGTACCGTATTACAGCTCGAAAAGATTTTACGCGAAAAAGAAGGTATCCGCTCCGCCGTTTTCCATGAAAAAATGTCGATTGTAGAACGTGATCGTGCCGCAGCTTACTTTGCTCAGCAAGAAGATGGTGCAAAAGTTTTATTAAGCTCCAGTATTGGATCTGAAGGTCGTAATTTCCAATTCGCAAGCCGTTTAGTGTTATTTAACCTACCACTCAATCCTGATGTGTTGGAACAATCTATTGGCCGTCTGGATCGTATTGGACAAAATAAAGATATTCAAATTTATGTGCCATACTTTAACCAAACACCACAAATGGTATTAATGGATTGGTATCAACAAGGTCTTGGTGCATTTGAACAAACTTGTCCAATGGGAGCGACACTATTCGCTAAATATGGTTCACAATTACAAGATTTCTTAACCGCATCAGAATTAGATAGTGAACAATTTAATCAATTTATTGAAAAAGTGGCTACAGAAAAAGCCGAATTACAACAAGAATTAGAACAAGGGCGAGATCGTCTATTAGAACTTAACTCCAATGGTGGCGAACACGCACAACAACTTGCTGCGGATATTGAACAGCAAGATGGTCAAATTGAGCTTATCAATTTCTGTTTAAATCTATTTGATGTCATTGGGTTAGAACAAGAGGATTTAGGCGAAGATTCTATCGTTATTCAACCCACCGGCCATATGTTAGTCCCTGATTTTCCAGGATTAAAAGAAGATGGTTCTACCGTAACCTTTAATCGTCAATTAGCGCTTGCCCGTGAAGATCTTGAATTCCTCACTTGGGATCACCCAATGGTCCGCAACGGAATTGATTTAATTACCTCTGGCGATATTGGTAAAACAGCAGTAAGCCTATTACCACATAAAGGGTTGCCAGCGGGTACCTTATTGCTTGAGCTAATCTATGTTGTTGAAGCTCAAGCGCCAAAAGAGTTGCAGCTCACTCGTTTCTTACCGCCAACACCAGTACGTTTATTGTTGGATATTAAAGGTAATGATCTTGCACCGCAGGTATCATTTAAAGGGTTAGAGAAACAACTTAAACCAATTAATAAAAACGTTGCGAATAAGATGGTCAAAATGACCAAGCCTGATGTAGAGCGTTTAATCAAATTGTCACAAACTATGATTGAACCAAAAGCAGCAGAGATTATTCAACAAGCAACAGAAAATGCAGATAAAACTTTATATGCTGAGTTGAATCGACTCACCGCATTACAAGATGTTAATAAAAATATTCGTCCAGATGAAATTACACAGCTAGAACAGCTTATCCAACAATCATTACACCAATTAAAAGCAGCAAGTTGGCGTTTGGATAGCTTACGTGTAATTATTAGTAATAAAGAGTAATCTATGGCATTAATCGACTATCAACCACCACTTGGTTTAAATATTCTTTATCAAGATAACCATATTGCAGTAATTAATAAACAGAGTGGATTACTTTCCGTTCCAGGGAATCAGCCACAATATCAAGATAGTGCAATGACCCGCGTTGTTGCGAAGTTTGGCTTTACTGAACCTGCACATCGTTTAGATATGGCAACCAGTGGTATCTTGTTGTTTGCTTTATCTAAAGCAGCAGAAAAAGAACTTAAGCGTCAATTTCGAGAACGAGAACCGAAAAAGTTTTATCAAGCATTAGTTTGGGGGCATCTAGAACAAGATTGCGGTAAAATTGATCTCCCATTAATTTGTGATTGGGAAAATCGACCTCGCCAGCGAATTGATTTTCTGGTCGGGAAAAAAGCGACTACCTTATATGAAGTGATTGCTCGTTACCCGAATAATACCACTCGCGTAAAACTTACCCCAATTACAGGACGCTCACACCAACTGCGGGTACATATGCTTGCATTAGGCCATCCTATTTTGGGCGATAAATTTTATTCACCACCAGCTGTCCGAGCAATGTCATCCCGTTTATGCTTACACGCAGAAAGCTTAACCATTACTCACCCAATCACTAAAGAATCAATGACATTCTCTTGTCCAGCGGAATTTTAATCCGCTGGGCTATAAAATTATCAATAAACCTGTAAATTTTTTAAAAATTTTCAACTTACCTTCCTAATTTTTGTTATTAAGTGTGATCTTTTCTCTCAATTACTGGTATCATAAGCTGCTATGTTCTGCAAAGCATCGTCAATTCAGACTAAGCAATTTCAATTTTTTACAAAAAAGGATGACAACAGATGAAACGTTTATTATTAGTTATCGTGCTTGGCTTAGCTCTACCTGCAATGGCAAAAGATGTTGCTACTGTAAATGGTAAAGCAATTTCAGATAATGATGTGACCAATATTTTCGCAACACTCGGTATCGATAAACCAACCGCAGATCAAAGAAAACAAGCAATTAATGTATTAGTTAATCGTGATGTTTTATTACAAGAAGCAGCAAAACAAGGCTTAGATAAAAAAGCAGATATCAAAGCTAATATGCAAGGAGCTAGCGAAAATGTATTAATTAACACTCTCTTGCAACAATGGGCAAACAAAAACCAAGTGTCTGAAGAAGAACTTACTCGAGCTTACGATAATATCGTTAAAACCTTATCTGACAGCCGTGAATATCGTGTTCGCCACATTGTGGTAAAAGATGAAGCTAAAGCAAAAGAAATTCTTGCTGACTTAAAAGCAAATAAAATTAGCTTTACTGATGCCGCAAAAAAATTCTCTATTGATACTAACGCAGCTACTGATGGCGGTGAATTAAACTGGCGTAATGGTAATGACTTTATCCCAGGTTTTGCTGAAGCAGTAAAAGATGCGAAGAAAAATGTACTTACTGGTCCAATCAAAACACAAGCTGGTTATCATATTCTCCAAGTTCAAGATGAACGTCCTGTAAGTATCCCAACATTTGAACAACTTAGAGGCACATTAGTTAACAATCTTACTCAACAAAAAATTGCACAATACGTAGAATCTCTACGTCAAAAAGCAAAAGTACAAGTGAATGAGAAATAAGATTAGATTACTCTAAAGAATAAAAAGCCTGATTCAATCAGGCTTTTCTTATTTATTAATATTTCTATAATTTTCCACCAATCCCTTTAAACTTCTCAACAAAGGCGACTATTTTTTGGAAAACAGTTTGCTTCTTTGTTCGATATTCTGGATCTAACGGACTCAATTTTGGTAATACTTCATTCAACTCTGTCCCATTTTCACTTGCATATTCTCGCTTGAGAGAAACGGTTAAATAGCGTTTTGCAGCCTCCTCACGTAACTGCTCACCTGTAATTAATTCTCTTGCTTCTTTTTGCTGTTCTATTTGTGCAAATTTAAAGAATTCATCAATAATGCTTGCTTTATCTTTAATTTGATCCAAATTAGTCTGATGAATAAAGTCAACAATTAATCCTTCTTTAGCTCGATTGCCAACACTAGCACGAATCATTTTACGAATATATGAAATTAATGCTGATTTATTTTGCGTTTTCTGATTCTGTTCAAAAATTAACGTTAGAATGTAGTCCAAATTAATTTCTTGAGATTTTAATAAATCCACCTCAAAAACAACATCACTCCAATCAATAGTAGATTGCCCCTTATCACTTTCTGTTTTCTGGCGACGTAACCAATCTCGAATATCATTATAAGTTGAACGATAATCCTGAATCAGATGCTCTGACAAAGTGGGAACTGATACAGATGAATAATGCCCATTCTCTTCATTTAACTTATCATCAACAAGTTGTATCTCACTCGCTTTACGCAAATCTACATACTCATCATAATTTTGCAGAATATTATCAATCCGTAGGTATTCACCAAACAATTTAATAAATTCTTTTTTGTCAGCTTCGGTTTCAATATTGGCTGGATCAGGAAAACGTAATGTTAATTCTTTCACTACTGTCAAATACCCTCGACATACGTCCCCTGTTATCTCATCAGTATAGCCATTCATATACGCTTCATAGCTTTTTTCTAAAACAACTTTGCGGGTATTAGCATTTCCGAACAGTTTAATCGCATCTATGGTGGCTTGTTCCAAATCACGGAAAGTCACGATATTCCCAAACGGTTTGGTTTTATCAAAAATACGATTGGTGCGAGAGTAGGCTTGGATTAGACCGTGATAACGCAAATTTTTATCAACAAATAAAGTATTTAGACAAGGTGCATCAAAGCCAGTTAAAAACATACCGACTACAATCAATAAATCAATTTCCTGATTTTTTACCCGCTTGGCTAAATCACGATAATAGTTTTGAAACCCATTGCTTTCTACACCATAGTTGGTTTGAAAATAAGCGTTATAATCGTTGATGGCTGCCTGTAAAAATTCCTTTGCCGAACTATCCATTGCGGTGGGTTCAAAATTTTCATCAGCAATCTCACCCTTGGCATTTTGTTCCTCGTTAGCGGCAAAAGAGAAAATAGTGGCAATTCTTAGTGGATTTGGACTATCTTTTTGTAAGTCCTTAAAAATTTCATAATACAGTTTGGCAGCATCGACACTACTCACCGCAAACATCGCATTAAAGCCCTTTCCAGAAGCATTCAAACGGTGGGTTTTCTGCTTAAAATTTTGCAAAATATATTGAGCAATTTCTCGCAAACGTTGCGGGTGCAATAAGGCTTGTTTATTTTCCAGTGCAGATAATTTTTCCAAATTCTGCTCTTGTTCCAATGATTTAAATTGTGGACGTACATCGTTGTAATCCACTTTAAATTTCAATACTTTTTCATCACGGATAGCATCGGTAATCACATAAGAGTGTAGTTCTCGCCCAAAAACGCTAGCAGTAGTTTCAGAACCTATAGCATTACCTTTACGAATAACTTGACCATTTTCAATTTCATCGCCAAAAATCGGCGTACCGGTAAAGCCAAACTGACAGAATTTTTTAAATTTCTTTTTGAGATTTTTTTGTGCCTCACCAAATTGCGAGCGATGACATTCATCAAAAATAAACACCACCTGTTTTTGATAAATCGCCAAACTCTCTTCTGATTTCATTAAGTTATTGAGTTTTTGAATGGTGGTTACAATGATTTTATTATCATCGGTTTCAATATTGCGTTTTAGTCCTGCCGTGCTTTCTGAACCGTTGACGCTATCGGGTGAAAACCGCTGATATTCTTTCATGGTTTGATAGTCCAAATCTTTGCGATCGACCACAAAAAACACTTTATCAATAAACGGTAATTCCGTTGCTAAACGGGCAGCCTTAAAACTGGTGAGCGTTTTTCCCGAACCTGTGGTATGCCAAATAAAACCGCCGCTTTCGGGTTTGCTCCAATTTTTATTTTCGTAAGTGCTTTTAATTTTCCATAAAATCCGCTCGGTGGCAGCAATTTGATAAGGTCGCATAATTAGCAAGGTGTCACTGACATCAAAAACCGAATAATGAAGCAACACGCTAAGCAGGCTGTTTTTACTTAAGAAAGTAGCGGTAAAGTCTTTTAAGTCTTTAATCAGGCTGTTATCCGACTTTGCCCAATTCATGGTAAAGTCAAAGCTGTTTTTATTACGTTTAGTGGTATTGGCAAAATAGCGGGTATCGGTACCGTTAGAAATCACAAAAATTTGCAGGTATTTATATAAAGATGCCTCGCTGTTAAAGCTCTCTTTGCTATAACGGTGTACCTGATTGAATGCCTCTTGAATGGCTACACCACGTTTTTTTAGCTCTATCTGTACCAGCGGTAAACCATTGACCAAAATCGTTACATCGTAGCGGTTGCTGTGTGTGCCGGTTTGCTCAAACTGATTGATCACTTGCAACATATTGCGGTGAATATGCTTTTTATCTAGCAAATAAATATTTTGGATATGCCCATCATCAAATACAAAGTCATAAATATGGTTATGATGAATTTTGCGGGTTTTATCAATCAGACTTTCTGCCGGTTTGTCCAAATACTCCACCAGAAAACGCGCCCACTCCGCATCACTAAACTGCATATTATTCAGCTTTTGCAACTGCTCACGCACATTGGCAAGTAATTTTTCCGGCGTATTTAAATCTCTGCGGTATTCATAGCCTTGTTGTTGCAAATCGGCAATCAATTCACGTTCCAAATCGGCTTCGCTTTGATAACTGCCTGACTGTTCAATTTTGGTGTATTTATCCAAAATAATAAAATTGTTGGTTTCGGTGATGGGGGTGGTGTGTTGCATGACTTTACTCTTTAAACATTGATTTATATTTTAACAGGTTGATTTTATACTCGCTCAAACCCCAACAACATTTCCCGATAGTATTCATATTGCTTATTTCTAAGCTCAATTTCTTTGGGCAAGCCCTCGCTGATGGAGTTGGTTAGTGTGTCGAATTTATCTAAGATTTCCACAATACGATACTGCTCTTCTATTGAGGGAATAGGAATTTTTAAATCTTTTAGTTTACCAACAACCAAACCTGGTTGTGCAGATTTTGAAGCATATTGATTTAAATCCATAACAGTTAAAAGATGAAACATATAATCAGGATGAATCACATTTGAACAGCTAACAACAACAGCATGTTCTGTCGCATATAGCTTTCCTGTATATCGTTGGACATTTCCGCATAACGCTCCTTGCCTTCCAATGAAAATATAATTTCCATTATGACTAAAATCCTGCACATAACCTCTAACGCCATTACCCCCATAACAAGGATAAATATGCTCACCATCTACACTTGGTGATATCTTGCTAGCAGGAATATGTTTACCTGCTTGTAAATCACACACTTCCCCCAGAGTTTTCCATTTTACTTCATACCCCCCCCCATTTAATTCTTTAAAATTCAATAACATATCACGATAGTATTCATATTGTTTTTGCCGTAGGTTAAGCTCGCTGGTCAGCTCGCTGGTCAGGGCGGTCAGTGTATCCAGAATTTTTACAATTTCTTGTTGTACCGATAGTGGTGGGATGGGGAGTAAAATTTGTAGCATTTTTGCTTTTGTTAATTTTGCTCTATCTCCTCCAGTTAAATAAGGAATAAAATTCATTTGTCTTAAATAATGATATAAAAAACGATTATTTATTTCCTCATATCCTCTTATTACATGAACATGATTATTTGCCCAAAATTTACCAGAAGCCCATTGAATAGAATAGTTTTCTAAACTAGCAGATCCATCTTCAGCAATTAATACATATTCACCATTATGTGTATATCCCTCCACATAATCTTGAATGTTATTTGCTCCATAATAAGGAATATTTCCAGATATTCTCAATGACGCTTTTACAGGTTTTCTTGCATTATCAGCAATTTCACACACTTCCCCCAACGTTTTCCATTCCACCTTGGTTCCCTGTAACAGTTTTTCTAAAAATGCGTTGTTATTCATCTATCTTTAATCCTTTATATCCTTAGCTTTAATTGCTGTTAAATACTGCTGACCTTTTGCCGTTAAACGATACTGCTGATGACGACTTGTTGGCTTTTCAGGTATGGTCATTGCTATCAAACCCGTTGTCAATGCAGGGGTAAGGTAACTTTTTCTGAAATGTGGTTTATGTTGAATATTCAACTGCTGCATAAGTTGGTTAATACCTTGTTCCCCTTGTTCTAAAACAGCTAACAGACGTAATACAAGATTTATTTCGCCCAATTTATCTAGGTCGGTATCTAGGTCGGTATCTAGGTCGGTATCCGGCAATGTTTCCAAATCTGATATTTTTGCTTTGCTATGAATCGGTAAACGAATTAAAAAGAACGTGCGTTCTTCATCGGTTTCAAATACAGCATCGGGCGAGCCGTTTTCTTGCATCACACGAATAATCTTGGGTATTCCTGTAGAACGCCCCTCCGTCAAATCCAAATCTTTTAAAAACTCACCAACACGGCGATTACGATAACGACGGCTTACGGCTCTGCCGTTTTGCAAATCGTCCAATTTGATGGAACGATCAGGACCAGGGAAGCTAATCACTTCAATACTCTCCCGATTGATACGGATTTCTATCGGCTCTCTTATTTCATATGAACGATGATAGACGGCATTGACTACCGCTTCTTCAATCGCTGCAAAAGGATAGTTCCAGAAACGCTTCGCTTTGGCTTGATGAGGCATTTTAAGCACAATCTCTTTTAAATACAGATGTTGAATATACTGCAAAGCTTCTTGAGTAATACGTGCTAACGGCCCTTTAAATATTTTTTCTTCCAACCGATTAGCCCCTGTCCCCTCAGGAAAATAAACCACATCAATTTGGGCATAAGGAAAAAATCTATCGGGTTGGCTATTAAAAAATAACAATCCAACATTTTTAGGGAATAAAGCTTCCGATGTTCCGCCCGCAATATTCATCCGTTTTGCCAGTTCTTCAATACTAAGGTGTTTAGCTGTGGTTGCCAGTTCGCTTTTAATTTCTGCCAAAAACTCTCGGATTAAATGCGGTTCT
Source organism: Gallibacterium faecale (assembly GCF_027920745.1). Taxonomy (NCBI): domain Bacteria; kingdom Pseudomonadati; phylum Pseudomonadota; class Gammaproteobacteria; order Pasteurellales; family Pasteurellaceae; genus Gallibacterium; species Gallibacterium faecale. Next base: position 19,510 of record NZ_JAQIBB010000123.1, read on the forward strand.
AAGTCATCTAACGTCGCACTAAGACATAATCGATCATCAAAAGGCACTTTATTAGCTAACGATAACAGCTCTTGTTCAATTTCACCTTTAGCCTCAATAGTATTGGAATGTTGGCGAATATAGTATGCCCAATTTTCACTATGCTTATCGGATAACGATTTTTTGGCACGATAGGGACGCATCTCACCACCGACTGCCCATAAGACCAAAATTAATTTTCCTTGAATTTCGTAAGTTGCCGTAAGGGTATGGAAAGTAGGTACAATCGCACTTTTTTCTAGTTGTAATAACTCTTTACGGATTTTATCCACCTGTTCATAGGCTAACCCCGTTGGTGGTAATTGAGGCATTCCGTTATTTTCGGTTACACCAATAATCAGATAACCGCCACCCAAATTATGAAAATCGTTGGCAAATGCGCATAAAGTATGTAGCACAGCCTCCGGATTCCAATTTTCCTTAAACTCAATCCGTTCATCTTCGATAGTTTTTCTATTCAGTAAATCTTGAATATTAATCGGCAGTTTATCGTCCATCTATGCTCCGAATGTTTTCGTTTTTATCAATTAACCTTCAATTTCCGCCACAATCTTGCTAATTTCCGCACGCAAACGATCAATATTGGCAACAGTTTGTTCAATTTCCTGATTAAGTGCCACAATATCAATCACTTCCCGAGTGTCTTTCGCTTCCACATAACTGCTGACGGACAGGTTATAATCGTTATCGACGATTGCCTGATAATCTACCAATTTCGCCAGATGTGGCACGTCTGCTTTTTCACTAAATAATTGGAGAATTTTGGCAATATGCTCATCGGTCAGTACATTGTTATTAGTTTCTTTTTTAAATAATTCGCCGGCATCAATAAACTGCGTCATCATATCGGTTTTATGTTTCGACAAAACCAGAATATTCACCGCAATAGATGTGCCGTAAAATAGATTAGGGGCTAATGAAATTACCGTTTCTACAAAATTATTATCTACCAAATACTTACGGATTTTTTGTTCGGCACCACCACGGTAAAAAATACCCGGAAAGGTAACAATAGCCGCCCGACCTTTGGCAGATAAATAACTCAAGGCGTGTAAAATAAAGGCAAAATCGGCTTTGGATTTGGGTGCCAATACTCCGGCAGGTGCAAAACGATCATCATTGATTAAGGTCGGATCATCGCTGCCAATCCATTTCACCGAATACGGAGGATTGGAAACAATGGCATCAAAAGGCTTATCGCCATTATGTAGCGGATTTAATAAAGTATCACCAAGTTGAATATTGAACTTGTCGTAATTGATGTTATGCAAAAACATATTCATACGCGCAAGGTTGTAGGTGGTATGGTTAATCTCTTGTCCAAAGAACCCCTCTTCAATCAGATGCGCATCAAATTGCTTTTTGGCTTGCAACAACAATGAACCTGAACCGCAAGCCGGATCGTAGATTTTATTAACGGTGGTTTGTCCGTGTAACGCCAATTGTGCAATCAGCTTAGATACATTTTGCGGAGTAAAAAACTCACCGCCCGACTTACCGGCGTTGGCAGCATAATTAGAAATTAGAAACTCGTAAGCATCACCGAATAAATCAATCTGATTATCTTCAAAATGTCCAAAATCCAACTCCGCTACGCCATTTAACACTGCTGCCAAGCGTTTGTTTTTATCGGCAACGGTATTTCCTAAGCGATTACTGGTGGTATCAAAGTCGGCAAACAAACCTTTAATATCTGATTCTGATGGATAACCAACCGCCGAATCTTCAATCTCGTTGAAAATATTTTTTAAATCGGTATTTAAATCTTTATTGTTATTGGCATTTTTGGCAACATTTTCAAATAATTGACTAGGATAAATAAAATAACCTTTTGTTCTGATTGTATCGTCTTTGATCTCAATTAGTCGCTCATCATCGTCCGATAGACTTGCATAAATACTAGCATCACCTCCACCCATATAGTGGGCAAAATTTTCACTAATAAAACGATAAAACAACGTACCCAGAACATATTGTTTAAAATCCCATCCGTCCACTGAACCACGAACATCGTTAGCAATCTGCCAAATACGGCGTTGTAGTTCTGCTCTTTGTTGGCTGGCAGTCATTAATTTCTCCTATTTAATAATTTTTGCACTTATCTTAGAAACTATGGCGATAATTGTCATACTGTATCAGAAAGCTTGCAAATAGTACTGCTTTTTACCCAGTTTTCTTCTGTATCTATAACAATTTTTGCTTACAACACAAATCACAAGCCCACTGATTATAATCAACGAATACAAGTACAAATTAATAAATAGGATCAAAGAATATTTATATTTTTTATCTACCCACGATAAATAGTATAAAGAATCACCATCCCCACCAAATACCCCAATCCGAGCCAAGCTAAAACAAGTAACCAACGTTGTTGAGTATTTAACTGTTTTGCAAGACTAAGATTTAACCACGCAAAAACTGGTGCAGAGACAAAAGACACGGTCATCGCAAATGGAATCATCTTACCAATCGCGCCGCTGAAAAATTGGATCAAGATAAAACTCGCTAACGCAGCGACAATCATAAAATAACGTAATCCTTGTTCGCTATTTACGTCTGCTTGTTTACCAAAACGCAGTAATTGGATAGTTTGTTGATTACAACGAGAATAACCATCAACAGCGACTATTGTCGTGCCGTAAATACAGATGAAAGCCACTAACGCCATAAACCAGCGTGTCCACTCACCAATACTGATTGCATATATCTCAACAAATTGATGGATAAACTTTCCACCACTTAAAGGTTCTAACGGCTTGCCATATTGAACTAATGCCCCTAATGCCATAAACATTAATGCCAAGATAATCGTTACCACATAGCCCACATTAAAATCTCGATGATGAGATTGTTGATAATCAGGCGCTAATCGACTTTTTTGCACAACCCATAAAGAACTCGCAACACTTAATTCCATAGGAGCAGGCATCCATCCCATTAATGCAATTAAAAATGGAATTGCACTGATACTCCAAGCATTAGGTGCAATAAAATCTGTCGGTAATGGTGATGATTTTCCTTGTGCCAAAAATAAGGCAATAACGGTAATCACTGACAATACCAACATAATGGCTTTAGACACCTGATCTAAACGTTGATATTGACGATAAAACAGAATCAGTAAAAAACTTAGTAATACCACAATATTTAAAACATTGAGATTTACTTCGACTGGCAACAATAGTGCTAATAAGACGGCAGAAAGTAATGTACCACCCGCAACATTGACTACCGTTGCAAAGAGGTTAAACACTAAAAATAGCCACAGATAAGATTTCCCTTTACTGGCATATCCTTGTAATACACTCTGTTTTTTCTCTGCACTGTAATCAAAAGCAAAACGGAAAAACGGATATTTCAGTAGATTCACTAATACAATAAGCCCTGCCAACTGATACCCATAATATGCTCCAGCTTGGGTTGAAGCGATAATGTGCGAACCACCCACACAAGAACAAGCCATAATAATCCCTGGTCCATATTTCTGACCAAAGGCTGACAGCTGCATAACTAACCTCGCAAAATCGTCTGGATTGTTGTGGTGAGATCGGTTGCTTGCATAATGGTAGAAATCACAGCTACCCCATCAGCCCCTGCTTCACGTAAAGGATGAGCATGTTCTGCTTTAATTCCGCCAATCGCCACTAATGGTTTAGTAATCCCATACTCACGCAATCTTTGGATAAATTCAATCCCCACAGCTGGCGCCGCATCCGCTTTAGAAATAGTAGGAAAAATAGGTCCACAACCATAATAATCCACAAATGCTGACTGATTATGCTGTTGTGCCTGTTCCAACGTATTAACAGACAATCCAATCAACATTTTAGAAGAGAGTTGTTGCGCTAGCTGCACTACTGGGAAATCTTTCTGCCCCACATGAATACCATCTGCATTCAGTTTTTTGGCTAACACCACATCATTATTGATAATAAAAGGCACATTATATTGCTGACATAAGATTTGGCAGTCACGAGCAAGCCGCTCAATTTGTTCTGGATCTTGTAACGAAAAATCCCCTTTTTCTCGGAATTGATAACAAGTTATTCCTTGTTGTAAAGCGGCTTCTAACCGAGTTAATAAGGCAGATTGTGGGCTTTGTTTATATTCAGGTAAATGCCGACAATCTTGGGTTCCAGCCACTAAATAACAACGCAAAATTTCACTATTCATTATTTGCTCCTAATTGAGTATAAGCCCAATGATTGGTTGGACCATGACCATGCCCAATATTTAAAGGATGAGAAATTGCGGCAGTAACAAAGTCTTTAGCAATTTGACACGCCGCTGATACGGATTTTCCTTTCGCTAATTCCGCAGCTAAACAAGCTGAAAAGGTACAACCTGTCCCATGTGTTTGTTGTGTAGCAAAACGAGGACTTTCTAGCACAAAATTACCTTCTGCACTGAAAATCCAATCACGACACACATCACTACGAGAGTTATCTCGATGTCCACCTTTAATCACAACTGTCTTGGCTCCCAACTCTTGTAAGATCTTTGCTGCCTGAGCCACACTTTGCTCATCTGTAATCTGTACACCCGTTAGAGTTTCTGCTTCAGGTAAGTTTGGTGTAATTACATCTGCCAACGGCAGTAATAACTGACGCATCGCAGTAACTGCACTCTGTTCTAATAAGCTTGCGCCACCTTTTGCAATCATTACAGGATCTACTACTAAATTTTTTACTGCATAATGCCGTAATTGTTCCGCTACACACTCAATAATCTCCGCCGTACCCAACATACCAATTTTGACCGCATTAGGTGAAAAATCCTGATAAATCGCAGCAAGTTGTGACTTAATGGTCGAAGTTGGAATTAAATGAATATCACTCACCTCTAATGTATTTTGGGCAGTCACCGCAGTAACAACACTCATTCCAAACACCTCTCGCATTTGAAATGTTTTTAAATCGGCTTGAATACCGGCACCACCGCCACTATCAGATCCAGCAATGGTTAATGCTTGTGCTATTTGGCTCATTTTATCCTCCAATCACTTCAACTTTTGCATATTTAGTAACCTGCTGATCATCTATCTGGGCTAGGCTATCAAGTAATCCTAAATAAAACTGCCCATATTGATTAGGTTGTAAGGTCTTAGCCGCAATCTCACCCGCAATCGCATAGGCAGTACACGCTTGAGTTACTGCTTGAAATGGATTTTGTTGATCGACCGCCAAAAATGCCCCTAATACGGCACCAAGTAAACAGCCAGAACCGGTAATTTTGGGAAACATTGCAGTACCATTTGCAATTTTGGCAAGCTGCACCCCATCACTGATATAGTCAACTTCACCACTTACTGCCACCACACATTGATAACGTTGAGCCGCAGTCGTTGCAATTAAAGCAAGATCACCCTCACCACTCCCTGCATCAACGCCTTTTGCTTGCCAAGCAATTCCTGCCAGTTGTGCAATTTCACCCGCATTACCACGGATCGTGGTAAACTGAATATGTTGTAATAACTCAGCAACTACCTGCTTACGATAACCGGTTGCACCCACACCAACAGGATCAAGGATTACAGGAATACCTTGATGATTTGCTGCTTTGCCAGCCAATAACATCGACTTCACTTTCATTGCATCTAGGGTACCAATATTTAATACCAATGCTGACGTAAACTGTGCTAACTCTTCCATCTCCTGTTCTGCGTCCGCCATAATCGGAGAAGCCCCTAACGCCAATAAACCATTAGCAACATAATTGGCAACCACAATATTAGTAATATTGTGAATCAGTGGATTTGTTTGACGAATCTTTTCTAAATAAGTGTGTTGCATAAACTATCCTTACTCAACTTGTTGCGCCATATCATTTAATGTTGGTATCTGTTTGATTAACCCTTGTTGCTGCATAAATTTCGCCATCTGTTGATAACGATGTTGATCCAAAGCTCGAGGACTTAAACTTAGACGAGGCATAGTTTCCTGCCATGCGCGACGATTTAATTCATTATCTAATTCATTCGCTTTATAACTCACAAACGCTTGCCAAGCGTCTTGGTTATGGTTGATGAGATAAACGGTGGCTTGTTCTAATGCACTGATAAATGCTGAAATTTTGCTGCGATATTGAGGATCAGCTAACTGTTTTTTATTCGCTAACAAAATCAATTCATCATAAATTGGTACACCGTGTTCTTCTGGATAAAAGGCAACACCTTGCTGATGTTCAAGGGCAAGTTGATTCAACTCAAAGTTTCGGAAAGCGCCAATCACCGCATCTACTTGTCCACTAATCAAAGAAGGCGATAATGACCAATTCACATTAATCGGTTCGACATCTTTTAAGCTTAAACCAACCGATTTCAACATTGTGCCAAGTAAGGCTTCCTCAAACCCACTCACTGAATACCCTACTTTTTTGCCTTTTAGATCAGCTAAAGATTGGATACTACTCTGCTTTAATACCACCAAACTATTGAGCGGTGTAGCAATTAATGTTCCTACTCGCACTAGCGGTAACCCTTGATCAATATCCATAAGTAATTGTGGTTGATACCCTACTGCTAAATCGCTTTTTCCAGCAGCTACTAATTTTGCTGGTAATGAGGGATCTGCTGGTTCAACAATCTCAACCTCTAATCCATTTGCTTTAAAAAAGCCTTTTTGTTGTGCCACAATCAATGCAGCATGATCAGGATTAACAAACCAATCTAGTTGTAAAGTTAATTTTTGTAGCTTATCTGCTGCTGCATTTAGGTGAAATGCCAAGGCAACGAGCGCCGTTAAGAATAGTGATTTTTTCATCATATTGTCCTTTATTGTGTTTATGAAAGATCTAAGCCCATCTGCCAAAACGCAATTTCCATTCGAGTGGCAGTAGTAAAAATGTGTTGGATTTTTTGTAATTGTGTTGCTGAAACTGATTCACAAAGTTGATCCAGAAAACGACTGGCTGCTTGTGCCACGTTCTGAAACTCATCACAAGCATAAGTGTCAATCCAGGATTGGTAGGGATTATTGGCTGGACTCATTTTATTTTGTGCAATATGTTGCCCAATTTGAGCATAGCCTAAAATACAAGGTGCAATGGCTGCATATAGTTCCGCTAATGTTCCTTGTGCGCCACAATCGAGTACATAACGAGAATAAGCGATACACGCAGCTGACTCTGGTGTTTGTTGTAACTCTTCTAAACTCACGTGCCATTCTTCACAATACGCAATATGTGTCTTTACCTCTGTTAAAATCGCTTGTAAATCATGGCTAATCGCTGTTAATGCAGAAAAGTTATCGCATTTATACATAGCCAACGCTAAAGCACGGCTGTAATGCAACAAATAATGGTAATCTTGTTTAAGATAATGTTGAAAACATGGTTTAGCTAATGTTCCTGTTGCCAGTTGTTGCACAAAACGATGTTCAACATAATCTTGCCAATAAGGTGCGGCATTTTGTATTAGTTGCTGGGTAATCGACATAATTTCCTCACAATAATTAACGTAATTGGTTTGCCCAAGGGAGAAAGTAACGCAACAATTTGTCGGTTAAGAAAAAGAACAGTAATGTGATAAACATCAACACAAACAACGCTGCAAACATTAAATCCACCTGCATTCGAGCATTGGCGTGTAACATTAAATAGCCCAAACCTTGATTAGAACCTACCCATTCGCCAATCACGGCACCAATCGGTGCTATGGTGACGGCAATTCGTAATCCAGATGCTAATGAAGGTAATGCCGCCGGCAAACGTACTCGCCATAAAATTTGTAATGGCGTGGCACTCATGGTTTTACTGAGTTCTAACCAGGTTGTTGGCGTATTGCGTAAACCGTCATAACAAGCTGCTGTCACTGGAAAATAAATAATCAAAATCGTCATTGCGATTTTTGAAGCCATTCCGTAACCAAACCAAAGCACTAATAAAGGGGCAATCGCAAATACTGGAATCGCTTGAGAAACAATTAATAAAGGTAATAACAAAGAGGAAAGCCAATTAGACAAGGAGAGCAATAAAGCGGAAAGTAACCCTAATAAAAAACCTAAGCAAAGCCCTAATAAAATTTCCAATAAAGTCACTTGAATATGTGCCAATAGTAAGGCAGTTTTTGATTGCAGTTGATCCAATACATCAATTGGTTTGGGTAACATATAGTGGGGTAAATCAAAAACAACCACTGTGGCTTGCCATAACAACAAAAGTGAACAGGACAATAAAAGCGATTTAATCAAAGAAGAAAAATGCTGCATTTATCATTCTCCTTGCTGTAATTGGCATAATAAGTGTTGATGTAATTGCCAAAATTCTGCTTGTTCTGGAGAACGTATTGTTGGCGTAATTGGCGGCGTTAATACCACTTGTCCTGACTGCTTTTGCAACACAAAAATCTGATCACAAAGCATTAATGCTTCTTGCGGATCATGGGTAATCAATAGTACCGTTTTGTTTGCTAATAATTGACGGGATAAGGTTTGCAGTTGTAATCGAGTCACTACATCTAACGCTGAAAAAGGCTCATCCATTAATACAATTTCGGCTGACTGCATTAATGTTCTCGCTAAGGCAACTCGTTGGCGTTGCCCTCCAGAAAGCTGATAACACGCCTTATCTCGATATTCCAACATATTGACTGCTTGCAGCAGTGTTTCCGCTTGTGCATAACTGGCTTTATTTTTGCGTCCCTGTAAATGCTGGATTAATTGCACATTCTCAATCACCGATAACCAAGGAAACAACCCATCATTTTGTGCCATAAAAGCAACTTGTTGTGTTTGTTTGTCTGTCTGTTGAAAAACAATTTCACCTGATTGAATTGAATCTTGCTCTAAACCAGCAATCACACGCAATAAGGTAGATTTACCTACCCCAGAACGCCCTAAAATTGCTGTCCAGTCGCCTTGCTTCAAACAAAAATTAAAATCAACAAACAACGCTTTCTTATCAAAAGCGAGGTTTAAGTGGCGAATTTGCACTGCGTTCATCGCTAGATCCACAATTAACAACGATCTAGATTACACACAAAGAAAATAGAATGGGTAAGAAAAATAGAAATAAATGAAGATATTTGAACTGTTTGCATAATTAGTTTCCTACGTCAGTGTTAACTGTATCAGGTTCACGGGTATTATCTCAGCTGCTCAGCAGCACCCCGACTAACGCTGTTTAATGTACAAGGAAACTTTAGAAAATACAACTTAAAATAGAGGAAAAACAGAATATAACTTTAGATTATATCTAATCAATTTAATTTACTTGTAATCTCTAATACCTATGCTAATTTAGCAGCCTTTTTGATTTTTTAGGAACAATTTATGCAATCTTTAATAATTCTTGATGGCGGTATGGGTCGTGAATTGCATCGCCGTAATGCACCTTTTCGTCAACCAGAATGGTCTGCCTTAGCGTTAATGGAAACACCAGATATTGTCCGTGATGTTCATGTAGACTATATCAACGCTGGTGCTAATGTGATTACAACCAATAGCTATGCGGTTGTGCCTTTCCATATTGGAGAACGTTTTTATCAACAAGGTGAACAACTTGCCGCTCGGGCAGGAAAAATAGCACAACAAGCCGTACAACAAAGTGGCAAATCTGTATTAATCGCTGGCTCATTACCACCTCTATTTGGCTCTTATCATCCCGATCTATTTAATCCAGAACAGGCAGAAACGCTTGCGAAGCCATTAATTCAAGGGTTATCTCCCTATGTTGATATTTGGTTAGCCGAAACACAAAGCAGCATTATTGAAATGCAGACTTGGCGCAAATTATTAGGCGATGATCCTCGTCCATTCTGGAGCTCTTTTACTTTAGATGATTCCGCTATGCAAACCGAACCTAAATTACGTTCTGGAGAATTAGTTGTAGATGCAGTAAAACAAGCCTTAGCATTAAAAGCGACCACGATTTCGTTTAATTGTAGCCAAATTGAAGTTATGGAAGCTGCATTACGCCAAGCAAAAACAGTTATCGATCAACAACCATACCCAGTTAATCTTGGTGTTTATGCCAACGCCTTTGAGCCACAACCAGAAGAGATGCAAGCGGCTAACGAAGCGATTGATGAAATTCGTCAAGATAGTACCCCAGAAAACTATCTATTTTGGGCTAAGAAATGGCGGGCTATTGGCGCTAATGTCATTGGTGGTTGTTGTGGTATTGGTCCTGAACATATTGCACAACTTGCCCAACACTTACGTTAATGGAGATAGTATGACAACAGCAAAAATCGGACTTTCTGCATTAACTGCATTAGTGATTAGTTCTATGATCGGTTCTGGTATTTTCAGCTTACCGCAAAATATGGCTGCTGTTGCAGGTTCCCAAGCCTTATTAATTGGTTGGCTAATTACTGGTGTGGGTATTATTTTCTTAGGCCTTTCATTTGCTTGTTTAGCGTCTTTACGTCCTGAATTAGATGGTGGTGTCTATGGCTATGCTCGAGCAGGATTCGGCGAATTAATGGGTTTTCTCTCTGCTTGGGGATACTGGCTTTGTACCACGATTGGAATTGTTGGTTATCTCGTGGTTGCCTTTGAAGCATTAGGTACATTTACTGATCAGTCTGACATTCTTATTTTTGGTAAAGGTAATACTTTATGGTCATTTATTGGTGCTTCTTGTATCGCTTGGTTAGTCTATGCTTTAGTCGCCAAAGGAATTAAAGAAGCTGCTGGTGTGAATTTAATTGCAACTATCGTTAAGGTTTTTCCATTACTGCTCTTTATTGGATTAGCCATTTACTTCTTTGACAGCCAACGTTTTTTTGCTGATTGGCAAGGACAAGGCATCATCACTGATGACCAACAACCTGCTACCTTAATTGATCAAGTTAAGAATACGATGTTAATTACCTTATGGGTTTTTACAGGTATTGAAGGTGCAGCCGTTTTATCTAAACACGCGCAACGAAGAAGTGATATCGGTCGAGCAACAGTTATCGGTGTCGTGATTACCCTATTAATGTATGTCGCAATTACGTTACTTTCTCAAGGTATCTTACCTCGTGCAGAAATCGCAGAAATGCCGAATCCATCAATGGCAGGCATCCTTACTTCAATGGTGGGTAATTGGGGAAAAGTGCTAATCACCTTTTGTTTAATTGTTTCTGTTTTATCCTCTTATTTAAGTTGGACATTATATGCTACTGAAATCCCACATTTAGGGGCTAAAAATGGTGTCTTTCCGCCTTCATTTACTAAACTAAATCAACATAATGTGCCTCACTTTTCCCTACTATTTACAACACTCACCGTACAACTCTGTTTATTTTTAGTTTGGAAAACGGGAAACAGCTACGAAACACTTCTGCTAATTTCCACCTCAATGATATTAATCCCTTATCTATTGGTCGGTGGCTTCTTATTAAAATATGCACTACAACACAACCTTCATTGGCGCTATAAACTTGTTGGAGGTATCGCTACTCTCTACGCGACATGGATTGTTTACGCTGCTGGAATTGAATACTTACTACTCTCTGTTCTCCTTTATTTACCAGGCGTATTACTATTTTTATATTCACAACGCAAATTCTCAGGTAAATGGCAATTACGAGGGTATGAAAAGATAGTATTGTTACTATTAATCATCCTAGCTATCCCAGCATTTTTGCAACAAATTGCGTTCTAACTACAAAAATGTCACTTCATTTAGATAGTGACATTTTTATAGATAAAATAACCCTTAGACCGCTGCTAACATACCACCATCAACAAACAACAGATGGCCATTGACAAAATCAGAGGCTTTTGAAGAAAGAAATACTGCTGCGCCAATTAATTCATCAGGATCCCCCCAACGATTAGCAGGTGTTCTTTGGCATAACCATTGAGTGAATTGCTGGTTTTCGACTAATGCTTTTGTCATTTCAGTCTTAAAATAACCAGGGGCAATACCATTTACTTGGATGTTGTATCGCGCTAGTTCGACACACGCGCCTCGTGTAATCATTTTTACTGCACCTTTAGAGGCGGCATACGGTGTAATCGTATCTCGACCTAATTCACTCTGCATCGAGCCAATATTGATAATCTTCCCAGCTTTACGCTCAACCATATATTTCCCTACCGCTTGAATCATTAAAAACACGGCTTTTTGGTTAGTGTTAATCACACTATCCCAATCTTGTTCAGGGAATTCTAGAATTGGATGGCGGCGTTGAATTCCAGCATTGTTGATTAAAATATCAATAGGACCAATTTGCTGCTCTATCATTGCAATGCTCTTTTCAATTTCTGCTTTATTCGTCACATCAAAAGGCACTGCATGAGCTTTAAAGCCTTTTTCCTTTAAGGTATTTGCCGCTGTTATTGCCCGTTCCGCATTTGTTCCATTAATAATAATTTCTGCGCCATACTCCGCTAAGCCTGTCGCCAATAAAAATCCAATCCCTCTTGTTGATCCTGTGATTAGCGTTCTTTTTCCTTTTAAATCAAAAAGATCTTTCATAGTTATTCCCCAAATGTTAATTGCACTTTAATCGCTTTACTTTTATCCCCTGCTGTTTGTAATGCTTCTTCTGCATCTTTATATGAAAATTCGTGAGATAACAGTGGTAATGGATTGATTAAACCTTGCTCTAACCAACGTACCGCCACTTCAAATTCGTTGGTAAACCGGAAAGCTCCACGATAAGTCAATTCTTTCGCTAAAAACTTAGTTACTGGGATTGGTGCATCACCTTTTGCCATACCAATTTGTACAATCGTTCCTGTTGCTTTTGTTGCATCAATGGCAAAATGAATTGCACTTATTGCTCCTGAAGCTTCAAAGCTCACATCAAAATAACCTTTATCTGCAAAATATTCGTCATGATTATCTAACGGATTAATCGCTGAAGTTGCTCCCATTTTTATTGCACTTTCACGGCAAGATTCTTGAATATCAGAAGAGACAATTTCAATCGCTCCAGCTTGTTTACAAGCTGCAACAACTAAAGAGCCGATAGGGCCTGCTCCTGAAACTAATACTCGTTTACCTACAAGCGATCCCGCTTGATTAACAGCATGAATTGCAACCGCTAAAGGTTCTGCAAAAACCATTACTTTGCTTGGTATTTCATTGTTATATGGAATAACTTGATCATCTCTCACTACTACATACTCAGAAAAACCACCATCCACATGAGGATTTAGCATTGCACTACCAAAAAAACGCATATTTAGACATTGATTTGATTTACCACTTAAACAGTACTTACATTGTAAACATGGCTTACTTGGATTAACTGCAACCGTTTGTTTATTTTCAGGTAAAATACCAACAACTTCATGTCCTAGAATCATTGGGTGCTGTAAACTGAAATTACCAATTCCACCATGATTATAATAATGAATATCTGAACCACATATACCGCCACGTACAATTTTCACAATAATATCATTGTTATATATAGGTTTTATCTCTGTTGTAGTAACCTGAATTTGATGTGCACCAGACACTTTTATACATTTTGATTGAAGATGTTGCGTCATTTTTTACCTCTCTTTATAATTTAATGCAACCGTTTGCATTAAAGTAGTGTTTTTAAATTTAACTTTCAATCATAATTTGTTCAAACTGTGATCAATTTCAAAAAAAGAATAAATTCAGATAGAATACGAGCGATTATGATCTCTTTTACATGACACTATTTTTATATGAGAAAACGCACCACTATTGATGATATTGCGAAAGCTTTGGGTATCAATAAATCTACTGTTTCTAGGGCAATGAATAACCCTTCCCTCGTATCCACAGAAATGCGAGAAAAAATTGAAAGAATGTGCAGGAAAATGAACTATATTCCTAATAGTATTGCCAAATCCTTAGCCTCTTCTTCCACCAATTCCATTGTGTTATTAATTCCTTCTTTTAGTAATGATGTATTTAAAGAAGTGATTGATGGCGTAAAAGAGATTTGTGATCAATACAATTACAACTTATTAATCAGTGATTTTTCTTATACTCCCCTTGAAGAGCAACGCATTATTGAGAAATATCTACAACAAAATGTTGATGGGTTTATTCTTACCGAAACTTTTCATACGCAAAAAACCAAAGATCTATTACAGATGGCTAATATTCCTGCTGTGGAGTTAATGAATATTTATGAAAACCCTAATTTTTTAGCCAATATTGGTATTAACCAATATGCCGCAGCAGAATATCTCATTAAATTTTTAATTGAAGAAAAACAACGTAAACATATCGCACTCTGTTCTTCTTGGTTAGATAGTCGGGCGTTATTAAGAAAAATGGCGTGGGAAGATGTTTTAGCCCATTATCAACTTTCACTTGATCGCCACTTCACCTTAAAAGAGAGAACCTCTTTTGTGAGTGGTGCTGAAGCATTAATTGAAATTCTTTATCAATGGCCAGACACCGATGCAATTTTCTTTGTTAATGATGATATTGCGGCAGGTGCCATTATGGAATGTTCGCGCCGAGGAATTAAAGTTGGCAAAGATTTAGATATTGTTGGTTTTAATGATCTTGATTTTGCAAAAGTTCTTAACCCAAGTTTAACCACAATTTCCACACCTCGTTTTGAAATTGGTAAATTAGGTGCACAAACTTTGATCCAATTTTTATCTGGGCAAACACCAGAACATCAAACGATTGAATTACCGTTTAAATTTATGCGTCGTCAAAGTGCTTAATTTTTTGATTATTAGAAACTAAGGTAGAACCTATTTCAGTTCTACCCCTACTTTGATTAGCGATTTTCTCGTGCAAATGCCGCAGCTTCTGCAATCAGATCTTCATCAGGACGAATCCCAGTATAAAGTTCAAATTGTTCTACTGCTTGCAATACTGCCACTTCTGCACCAGAAATAATTTGTTTACCTTGTTGGCGTGCTAACTGAACAAATGGTGTTTCTACAGGTAAAGCCACCACATCAAACGCTACTTGTGCTTGTTCAATAAAACTTTCAGCGAAAGGCAAACTAAACTCTTCTTTTCCACCTTTCATCCCAATTGGGGTCACATTCACTAAAATATCTGCTGCTTTTTCTAAGGTTGAAACATAAGTATAACCGTATAAATTTGCTAAATAACACCCTGTTTCGCTGTTACGCGCATATACAACAACATGCTCAAATCCACTATTTTTAAACGCTGCGACTACCGCTTTCGCCATTCCGCCACTGCCATGCACAATTACAGAACTCTTCTTATCTAATTGATATTTCTCAATTAATTTTACAATAGCAATATAATCTGTATTGTATGCTTTCAAATACCCGTCTGTATTCACAATCGTATTCACCGATTCAATCGCTTTGGCTGATGTCGAAATTTCATCTAAAAATGGCATACAGCTCTCTTTAAACGGCATAGATACCGCACAACCACGAATACCTAAAGCACGCACACCTTTGACTGCATGTTCTATATCTTGGGTGGTAAATGCCTTATAAATAAAATTTAAGCCTAATTTTTGGTACAAATAGTTATGAAAACGTGTACCAAAATTACCTGGTCGTCCTGCCAAAGAAATACACAATGTTGTATCTTTATTAATCATCTGATTATCCTTATTACTCGTTTATACCTAAATACGCACGCTATTATTTTAGGATAAAAATTTTAACACTACTCGCTTCACTAATATGATTATTTATCCAGCACTTCACCAGATTTACTGCTTATTAATGCTATAATTCGACAAAACACCAATAAATACGCGAATCACAAGGATTTTTTCATGGATTTTTCAGAAATATTAGATGGTTTAAATGATCGTCAGCGTGAAGCTGTGGCTGCACCCTTAGGCAATTATTTAGTGCTTGCTGGTGCAGGAAGCGGGAAAACACGTGTTTTGACTTATCGTATTGCTTGGTTAATCGGTGTAGAAAACATAAGCCAAAACTCAATTATGGCGGTAACCTTTACCAATAAAGCTGCTGCAGAAATGCGACATCGTATTGAATCGTTATTAAAGGATCAATTACAACCTCCCTTTGGTATGTGGGTAGGCACATTCCATAGCCTGGCACACCGTTTATTACGCCGTCATGCCCTCGACGCGGGTTTACCACAAGATTTCCAAATCCTTGATTCTGAAGATCAATTACGTTTAATTAAACGCTTAATTAAATCTTATAGTATTGATGAAGGTTTATACCCACCAAAACAGGCGTGTTGGTTTATCAATAACAAAAAAGACTTAGGTCTCCGACCAGAGCAAATTGAGGCTAAAGACACAGAATCCCGTAAGTGGGTAGAAATTTATAAAATTTACCAAGATGCGTGTGATCGTGCAGGATTGGTCGATTTTGCCGAATTATTACTACGTACTTATGAATTATGGTTGAAAAAACCTTTGATTTTGCAACGTTATCAACAACGTTTCCAACATATTTTGGTCGATGAATTCCAAGATACCAATAATATCCAATATGCGTGGGTGAAATTATTAGCAGGAAAAACCGGTAAAGTAATGATTGTCGGCGATGATGATCAATCTATCTATGGTTGGCGTGGTGCACAAATTGAAAATATTCACCGTTTCCTAGCCGATTATCAGGCCCAAACTATCCGCTTAGAACAAAACTACCGCTCAACTGAAAATATTTTGCAATCAGCTAACGTACTAATTGCAAATAACGAGGAGCGCTTAGGTAAAAATCTATGGACTGAGGGAAATAAAGGCGAACCAGTTGGCATTTATCAAGCCTTTAATGAATTAGATGAAGCTCGTTTTGTTACATCCCAAATTAAACAATGGGTTGATGAGGGTGGCAGTTACGATCAATGTGCCATTTTATATCGCAGCAACCGTCAATCTCGGGTGTTAGAAGAAGCCCTCTTACAAGCAGGTTTACCTTATCGAATTTATGGTGGTTTACGCTTTTTTGAACGCCAAGAAATAAAAGATGCATTAGGATACCTACGTTTAATTGCCAATCGACAAGATGATGTGGCATTTGAACGCGTTATCAATACCCCAACACGAGGAATTGGTGATCGTACCGTCGAAATACTACGCCAAATCGCACGTCAAAATACGATTACTCTTTGGCAGGCAGCCCATTTAGCTATCGAGGAGAAATTAGTACAAGGTCGCGCCTCGTCCGCCCTGTTGCGTTTTATTGAATTAATTAATGCCTTAACCTCTGATACGGAACAGATGTCATTGGCAGAACAAACAGAATTTGTGATTAAACATTCTGGCTTACATGAGATGTATAAGAATGAAAAAGGCGAAAAAGGTGAAGTTCGTTTAGAAAACTTAGAAGAGTTAGTGTTCGCAACTAGAGATTTCCAAAAACCTGATGAAGCAGAAGAGATGAGTGATTTACTGGCATTTCTTACTCACGCCTCTCTTGAAGCAGGTGAAGGACAAGCTGCACCGCATCAAGCCTGTATTGATTTAATGACATTACATTCATCAAAAGGCTTAGAGTTTGATCGTGTCTTTATTGTTGGTATGGAAGAAGGGCTGTTCCCAAGTGGTGTATCAGCTAATGAAATCGGCGGATTAGAAGAAGAACGCCGTCTAGCTTATGTTGGCATCACCCGTGCAAAGAAAAAATTAACCCTCTGTTATGCTGAACAACGTCGTATTTATTCTCAAGAAGAAAAACGTATAGTTTCTCGTTTTATCAATGAGTTACCTAAAGAAAATATTCAAGAGATCCGTTTACGTGGTACAGTAACAAGAGCAATCAATCGCGAAGCTGTTGGTTCAACAAAACCTTTATTAGCAAATCAAGATTGGAAGTTAGGTCAAAAGGTAAAACACGCTAAGTTTGGTTATGGTACGGTGATCAATGTAGAAGGAAGCGATCAAAATGTTCGCCTACAAATTGCATTCCAAAATCAAGGCGTTAAATGGTTGATCGCTAAACTCGCTAACTTAGAAAAATTGTGATCTTTTGCGATCCATATGAAACTTTTTGCATTATAATATGTCCAAGCACCCGTTCCAGAAATACGGTTTTTTACATTAAATAGTAACTGTGTTATAACTGTAACGAATTTTTTAATTAAGAAGGTAATAATGACAAAAGAAATGCAAAGCATGATGCTTGTTCCACAAGGTAGTTTAGAAGCTTATATCCGCGCAGCAAACGAATATCCGATGCTGACCGCAGAAGAAGAAAAGGAGCTTGCAGAACGTTTGTATTACCATCAAGATGTTGATGCAGCTAAAAAATTAGTTTTATCTCACTTACGTTTTGTAATTCATATCGCACATGGCTATTCAGGTTACGGTTTACCTCAAGCAGACTTAATCCAAGAAGGTAATATTGGTTTAATGAAAGCGGTAAAACGTTTTAATCCTGAAGTTGGTGTGCGTCTTGTTTCATTTGCTGTCCATTGGATTAAAGCTGAAATTCATGAATATGTTTTACGTAACTGGCGTATTGTGAAAGTTGCAACAACCAAAGCACAACGCAAACTCTTCTTTAATCTACGTAAAACAAAACAACGTTTAGGTTGGTTTAATGCGAACGAAGTAGATATGGTCGCAAATGAGTTAGGTGTCTCTGCTGAAGATGTACAAGAGATGGAATCTCGTATGAGCGGTATTGATATGGCTTATGATTTGCCTACTGATGATACTGAAGAAACTTATGCGCCAGCACTTTATCTAGAAGATAAAGGTTCTAACTTTGCTGCGGACCTAGAAGAAGAAAACTTTGAAAGCCAAGCAACAGAACAATTAAGTGAAGCATTAGAGCAGCTAGACGATAGAAGTCGTCATATTATTCAAACTCGTTGGTTAGATGAAAATAAAGCGACCTTACAAGAGTTAGCTGATCACTATGGTGTTTCCGCAGAACGAATTAGACAGCTAGAAAATAACGCATTGAAAAAATTAAGAAATGCAGTAACTTTCTAAGCAAAATCCACTAAAGCTACCCCCCCCCTGATAACCTCGCATTTGTTACTTAACGATGTGAGGTTATTTTTTTCTACAAAATTTTTCTCTTGTCATCATTCTGTCATATTTGCTGTTTAAACTGCTCAGCGTAGAAAGTTAATTCACTCAATCAGGAGAAAAATATGCTATCTAAAGTGCTTAAACAACTCGCTGTTTTAGCAGTTTCATTACCTATCCTCTCTCAAGCCAATGCAGCTGAAATTACTGGTGCAGGTGCATCTTTCCCTTATCCAATTTATGCAAAATGGGCTGGTTTATACGAAAAAGAAACTGGTAACAAAGTTAATTATCAATCTATCGGTTCAGGTGGCGGACAACAACAAATTATTGCAAAAACCATTGATTTTGGTGCTTCAGATGACCCAATGAAACCAGAAGCATTAAACGAACATCAATTACTACAATTCCCAGCCATCATCGGTGGTACCGTGCCTGTGGTGAATATTCCTGAAGTGAAAGCTGGCGAATTGAAACTCTCTGGTGCGGTTATTGCGGATATTTTCCTAGGCAAAATTACTAAATGGAATGACCCTGCCATTGCTGCATTAAACGAAGGTAAAAAATTACCAGAGAAAAATATTCTCGTCGTGCGCCGTTCTGACGGTTCTGGTACAACATTCGGTTGGACAAATTACTTATCTAAAGTGTCACCAGAATGGAAAGAAAAAGTAGGACAAGGTAAATCAGTAAAATGGCCTGTCGGACAAGGTGGTAAAGGTAACGAAGGCGTTGCTGCTTACGTGAAACAATTAAAATACTCTATCGGTTATGTGGAATACGCGTATGCAAAACAAAACCAATTAGCGTGGGTATCATTACAAAATGCCGCAGGCAAATTTGTACAACCTTCTCGTGATAGCTTTATGGCTGCCGCAGCAAATGCAGATTGGGATAGTGCACCAGGTATGGGTGTTGTTCTAACTAATGAACCAGGCGATCAATCTTGGCCAATTACTGCTGCTAGCTTCATCTTATTACACAAAAATGCAGTGAATGCAGAAAATACCAAAAATGTGTTTAAGTTCTTCGATTGGGCATTTAAAAACGGTAAAGATGCCGCTTTAGAACTTGATTATGTTCCTCTTCCAGACAGCGTTGTTACACAAATCAAAGCACGCTGGAGTGCAGATGTAAAAGATTCACAAGGAAAATCACTTTACTAATTCAGTATAGATTTAAATCTAAGACTGTGAACTAGGATAGCTCACAGTCTTTACTACATCGAGATCAATACGATGCATAAAATAGATAATAAATGTCTTAATCACGCTTGGATGGAAAAGGCTTTTAAACATACAACTCGCTTTTTTGCTTTATTTGTATTTGCCGTATTAAGTGCCATCCTAATTTCATTAATTGTGGGAAGCTGGGACTCTATCAGTCAATTCAATCTGGCATTTCTATGGACTAACGATTGGGATCCCGTACAAGAAAAATATGGTGCGTTAGTACCGATTATCGGTACATTAATTTCTGCTGGCATTGCGCTTTTCATTGCCGTCCCAATCTCGTTCGGTATTGCAACTTTCTTAACTGAACTCTCCCCTGAATGGCTAAAACGTCCTATCGGAACTGCGGTCGAAATGCTTGCTGCAATTCCCTCTATTATTTATGGCATGTGGGGATTATTCGTATTTGTACCGTTATTCCAAGAATACCTTCAACCTTACTTAATTGAATGTCTAGGTGATATTCCACTAGTAGGATTACTGTTTGCAGGTGCACCATTCGGTATTGGTTTGTTCACTGCTGGTTTAGTGCTCGGCATTATGATTATTCCTTTTATTGCTTCTGTAATGCGTGATGTATTTAGCGTCGTGCCACCCATGTTAAAAGAGTCCGCTTATGGCCTAGGCTCAACAACATGGGAAGTGGTATGGAAAGTGGTTTTACCTTACACCAAAAGTGGGGTAATCGGCAGTATTATGCTTGGGCTTGGCCGTGCGTTAGGTGAGACCATGGCAGTTACCTTTGTCATTGGTAACGCTTTCCAACTTCCAGACTCTATTTTTGCACCTTCGACTTCTATCGCCTCTGCAATCGCTAATGAATTTAATGAAGCTGGGGGATTACAAAAATCAGCGTTAATGGAATTAGGCTTAATTTTATTCCTCATCACCACCTTAGTTTTAGCTGCCGCTCGTTTGTTAGTAATGCGAATGGCAAAACATGAGGGCAGAAAATAATGAAACAGCATCAAAATCAACGTTTCTATTGGCGTAAAACCAAAAACCAATTTATGTTAGGTTTAGCTTATTTAGCAGTTGTGTTTGGTTTATTTTGGCTGATCTGGATTCTCGCTACTTTAGTTCTAAAAGGGATTCCGGCTTTATCGTTAGAACTGTTCCTAAAACCAACACCTGCACCGAATGAATCAGGCGGTTTAATTAATGCCTTAATTGGTTCTATTTTAATGGTAGCTGTTGCTACTTTTATTGCGACCCCCGTTGGGATCCTCGCGGGGACCTATCTCAGCGAATATGGTCGTTACACCCGCTTAGCGAAAATTACACGCTTTTTAAATGATATTTTATTATCCGCACCTTCGATCATTATTGGTCTATTTATCTATGCCATTTATGTATCACATGTAAAACATTTCTCTGGTTGGGCAGGATCATTAGCCTTAGCGATGTTAGTAATTCCGGTGGTAGTAAGAACCACAGACAGTATGCTGAATTTAGTGCCGAATAACTTACGAGAAGCAGCAGCGGCACTTGGCTGCCCGCAATGGCGAGTAATTACTATGGTGTGTTATCGTGCTGCACGTTCAGGAATTTTAACTGGTGTTCTCCTCTCGGTTGCACGTATTTCAGGTGAAACTGCACCGCTACTCTTTACCGCATTGTCGAATCAATTTACCTCATTTGATATGAATGCCCCAATGGCAAACTTACCTGTCGTAATTTACCAATATGCAGCAAGCCCATTTGAAGATTGGAACAATTTGGCTTGGGCTGGCGCAACCTTAATTACATTGTTCGTCTTGTCATTAAATATCATTACGCGTACCTGCTCAAAGAAACATAATAAACAAGGATAATAACCAATGAACCGATTACCAAATCATATTGAAGCAAAGCTCACTATCAATAACCTTAATTTTTACTATGGTGATTTCCACGCACTAAAAAATATCAATATGCAAATTGCCAAAAATAAAGTCACCGCATTTATCGGCCCTTCTGGTTGTGGCAAATCAACATTATTGCGGACATTTAACCGTATGTTTGAGCTATATCCAAAACAATATGCAACAGGGGAAATTAATCTCGATAATGAAAATCTCCTCATGTCTGATATTGATATTGCGATTATCCGTTCTAAAGTCGGTATGGTTTTCCAAAAACCAACACCTTTCCCAATGTCGATTTATGATAACGTTGCCTTTGGGATTCGCCTTTTTGAAAAATTACCAAAATCAGAATTAAATGATCGTGTTGAATGGGCATTAACCAAAGCGGCGCTCTGGAATGAAGTAAAAGATAAATTAAATCAAAGTGGCGATAGCTTATCTGGCGGACAACAACAACGCCTTTGTATTGCACGTGGCATTGCAGTAAAACCAGAAGTATTGTTACTTGATGAGCCTTGCTCTGCGCTTGATCCTATTTCTACAATGAAAATTGAGGAACTTATTACCGAGCTAAAACACGATTATACCGTTGCGATTGTTACCCATAATATGCAACAAGCAGCACGTTGTTCAGATTACACTGCTTATATGTATCTGGGTGAATTAGTTGAGTTTGATGAAACGCAGAAAATCTTCGATAAACCAAAATATCAACGGACAGAAGATTACATTAAAGGTAAAATGGGTTAGTTTTGCAGCATTTTAGACGAATATAATCACCTAACCTTTTGATCTTAAGAGAAAAATATGGCTGGAAAAATTTTAGTTGTGGAAGATGAACGTGCAATCCGTGAAATGATTGCACTGTATTTACTCAAACAACAATATGAAGTAATTGAGGCAGAAGATTACCAAAGTGCCGTGAATAAAATGGCAGAAAAACCAGAATTAATCTTATTAGATTGGATGTTGCCCGGTCGCCCGGGCATTATGTTTATTGATTATCTCAAGAAGCAAGAAGAAACCGCCAAGATTCCAATTATTATGCTTACCGCACGTAGTGCCGAAGAAGATTGTATTACGTGTTTAAATGCTGGTGCAGATGATTACATTACCAAACCTTTCTCACCAAAGATCCTGCTAGCACGTATCGAAGCATTGTGGCGGCGTAGTTATGATCCACCAAGCCATTTAGTTAGTATGGATAATCTGTTACTGGATGAGCAATCGCAACGAGTAACTGTGGATAATCACTTAGTTGAACTGAGTGCCACTGAATATCGATTATTACATTTCTTTATGACGCACCCTGAAAAAGTCTATTCTCGGGAACAGCTCCTCGATTTTATTTGGGGAAATGATATTTACGTTGAAGATCGTACCGTAGATTCTTATATTCGCCGTTTACGCCGTAGTTTAGAACCTTATCAATGTGATCGTTACCTACAAACGGTACGCGGTTTTGGTTATCGTTTTTCAAACCACTTTCAGGATTAAGCTATGAAGCTAAATATTTCGCTTAAACATCTTATTGTTGAAATTATATTAATTAGTCTAGCCGCGTTTTTATTTAGCCTTTTTTCTGAAAATTTCCTATTTTGGTTATTAATTTTCCTCGTTCTGTTACTGATCTGGCATCATTACAATGAATATCGTCTATTAGAATTATTAAATCCGAATAAGCCTACTAAACAGCTAAAAGCCCTCACCACAATAGAACATATTTCGCGTACAGCAGCTTACTATAACCAAACTTCACGCCGAGAAAAGGTAAAAACATTACGCTTACTCTCCAAATTAAATAAAAATATCCAATATCTGCCTGATGCCATCATTATTTGCGAACATAACGGTGATATTTCTTGGTGCAATCAGATGGCTCAAGAGATGTTTGAATTTGTCTGGGATAAAAAGAATGAGAAAAATATTTTTAAAGTCATTTTCTATCCTGAATTTAAACACTATTTCCGTCAGCCACGTTTAAGCAAGCGTAATCGTCCTTTGGTATTACTCACCCATAATAAACGCTATATCGAATTTAATCTGAATAGTTATGACAGTGAATCTTATCTGATTGTCGCTCGTGATGTAACCTCATTTATCCGCTTAATGCATTCACGGCAAACATTCCTATCTAATATGAATCACGAACTACGTACCCCATTAACTGTGCTACAAGGCTATTTAGAAATGCTAGATGGCGATCTTGATAATCCTCAACTACAACAAAAAGCCATTCAAGCCATGAAAGAACAGAGCCAACGGATGGCGAATTTATTACAACAATTAAGCCTACTGGCTAAAATTGAAAATATTAATAATGCTGAACACGAGTTAGTCGATCTTTCTCAACTAGTGCTATCGTTCCAAAAAAATACCGACATAATTAACCATGCTCAACAGCACATTATTTTCTCGGTTACGCCTGACATTAAAATGATGGGAGATGAACATCAATTACAAAGTGCGGTATCTAACCTGATCTACAATGCGCTTCGTCACGCTGGCGATCAGGCAACTATCGAAATTAGTTTGCACCCTTGTAAGCAAGGCGTTCGCTTTAGTGTGAAAGATAATGGAATCGGGATTGAACCCCAACATCTTGCTCACTTAACAGAACGTTTTTATCGTGTAGATGAATCTCGCAGTAACAAAACAGGCGGCAGCGGTTTAGGATTAGCAATTGTTAAACACGCTCTAGAACAGCACCATACCGTATTAAAAATTAATAGTGAAATTGGTAAAGGCAGCGAGTTTTCATTCATTATTAAATCTGATTTATTGGTTACTAATCAAGATTAAACCAACCGAAATAACAGGTACTGATTCGACAAAGCGCTTAATACAGACTAGCCAAAAATCACTGATCTAGCATATTCATAAAACAGTTTCCCTCTTCAGGCTTGAAGAGGGGCTAGGGGAGATGCAGTCCTTGATAGTTTTTTTCTAAGATAATAAATCCACCTTACGCACTAGCTCAGCTAAATTTTTCGCTTTCATCTTCTCCATAATATGCGAGCGATGGACTTCAACAGTACGCACTGCAATATTTAACTCTTCTGCTATCTGTTTATTAATTTTGCCATTCAGCACTAAGGCTAAAACCTCTTTTTCTTTTTCGCTTAGCTGTTGGTAGCATTGTTCAATTAAATATTGTTGATAGCGTTTTTCACTACGTTCAATCGCTGTATCCAGTGCAACTTTTAATTGATCAAAAGCAACAGGTTTCTGTAGGAAATCAACTGCTCCTGCTTTTAACTCATTTACCGCCATTTGAACGTCAGCAAACGCAGTCATAATAATAACTTGCAACAAACTATTTTGTTGTTTCAATAAACGGTGCACTTGTCGTCCATCTAAGTGTGGCATACGCATATCTAATAACACTACTCCTGGCTCAAACAGGTCAATCTGTTCGATAAATGTTTTACTGTCTGACCAACTTACGACATCATAACCTGCCTGCGTTAACATAAATGTTGCCGCATCTAAGATTGTTGGATCATCATCAACAACATGCACTTTCATTATTGTTTCTCCAAGGGTAATTCTAAAACCACTACAGCGCCCTTTTTATCTTGACGATTATGAAAATGAATATCGCCAGACATAGAATGCATCAATCGCTGACATAAGGTTAGGCCTAATCCGAGTCCCTCTTTTTTTCGGCTTCTAAATGGCACAAAAGGGAATTCTAATTCAGCATCAGAAAACCCGATACCATTATCAATCAGTGTAATTTGTATTTGAGCCTGCCGCTCCGCAACGTTAACGACAATTTTATCCGCTTGTGCTTGTAAGGCATTTAATAAACAGTTACAGATAACTTGTTCTAACATTGTCTTTTTTATTTTAACTTGCCATTTTTGCCGACAAATTAATCTAATCTTCGCTTGTGCTCCGTAATGTTTATTCACAAAGTCGATTGCTTTTTCAAGATGTAGTTTTAATTCCAATAGCTGAATCTCTTCATCTTCTTTCTCTTTCACCCATCCTGTCAAATTACGCATAATTTGCCGACTACGATCAACTTGTGTTTGAATTTTATCAAGGATTTCTAATTCTTTTTTTGCGTCAGATCGTTGTTTTAATTGATGTTTCAATCCTTCGCTATACATTCCTATTGCGGTTAATGGTTGGTTAATTTCGTGGGCAATTCCTGCGCTCATTTCACCTAAAATACTTAATCGATCTGCTTTCATTAATTGGCGTTCATACAAACGCATTTCATGATGGGCTTGGGTTAACGCTTTACTTTTTCGATGAACTTGATATGTAATCCACAAATAATTCAATAAGATAAATAACAGTCCTGCCAATAACTGCCACTTATGTTGCACCAACCAATATTTAACATCTTGCCATAAACTCTGCTGTTGAGGGTGACGATAAAGATTACGCAGAATATTGTCTGCTTGTTGATCTGAATAAGGAGCATTCCATTGCGGTAAATCTACCGGGATATCCCCCAGTAAAATCGTCATTAATTTTTTTACTAACGATTCTGGCACTTGTGGCATCGCCGCTAATGACCAGTTAGGTAATAGATCGGTACTTGACCAACATCCAATATCATTAGTACGTGATGCTAATACACGAAAATCACGGATATCCACTTTGCCTTCTGCGGCTAAATCTTCCAAAATACAAACAGGTGCAATCGCACCATCAACCTTGCCCTGTTGTAACCACAGCACGGTGTTATCCGCAGGAAAGCCACTAAACCGGAAAAAGATGTCCTGATTTTCTTCCAGTCCTGCTTGATATAACACATTATAACCAAGCAAAAAACCACCAAAGGCATTAGCACCGACTGCACTTAAGGTTTTCCCTTTTAAATCTGTGAGCTGATGATACGGGCTATCAGCTTTAACTAAAATAGCACTACCTACTTTGCCACTTTCCGAATGTTTTTGTCTTGGTGACTGCAAGGTAGCTAACCAGCGCACTGTACTATTATTCAGATAAAAGAATTGTGATTGATTGGTTAACACAAAATCGACATTTTTTGCTTTATCTTTTGATAGTTCGTCCAGTTGCAAAGGGACTAATTGAAAATGCTGTTGTGGTAATTGTTGATTTAACCAATCAATCCATGGTTGCCATTGTTGCGAAGCATAACTTTCGCCACGTTGTGCTAACACCCCGATTTTCCAATTTTCCGCCATCACCAATTGAGGAATTACCGCCAATAGCACTAAGCTAAAACGGCAAATTGCTGCTAACTTTCGCAAAATCTCCTCCTGTTTCTTTGACTCAGATCAATACCCATACTATTTATGTGGAAAACCACAATAGCTACCAAAAGTTGGGTAATTAACAATACGCTAGAACAATAACATAAAATGCTAATTGTGGGGAAAATTATGGATAGTTGTAAACGCACAACACTAAAAACGCTCACTGCGCTGACTTTTGGTGCTAGCTTGGTACCACTGCAAAGTGTTGCGTTTCAACCACCAAGACGAGGTGGTGATCAAAAACATCGCTATGCAATGATTATTGACTTACGTCGTTGTATTGGTTGTCAATCTTGTACAGTGAGTTGCAATATTGAGAATCAAACACCAATCGGTGAATTCCGTACTACTGTACGTCAATATGAGATCACAGATGGCAAACAAACGGTAAATAATGTGTTATTACCTCGCTTGTGTAACCATTGTGATAATCCGCCGTGTGTACCTGTTTGTCCGGTACAAGCGACTTATCAACAAAAAGATGGCATTGTGGTTATCGATAATGAACGTTGTGTAGGTTGCGCTTATTGCGTTCAGGCTTGTCCTTATGATGCACGTTTTATTAATGAAGAAACCAAAACCGCAGATAAATGCACCTTCTGCTCACATCGCTTAGAAGTAGGCTTATTACCAGCTTGTGTCGAAAGCTGTGTTGGCGGGGCTCGTATTATTGGTGATCTTGCTGATCCAAATAGCCAAATCAAAAAACTTTTTGACGCACACGTTAATGAATTAAAAGTATTAAAACCTGAAGCTGGAACACAACCGCATGTGTTCTATTTAGGTTTAGATGAAGCGTTCGTTAGTCGCGTTAATGGTCAACCTATGCTTTGGCAAGGGGAGGAAACATTATGATTCGAGAAGTATTAGTTGAACCGCAAGCTATTGCTTGGCTTCCTTGGGCAGTCAGTTATTTCTTTTATATTGGTATTGCGCTATGTGCCATTTTAACTGCACTTTGCTTACGCTTTTTTGTTAAACCTTATCAAATGCAAGCAGAGCTCATTGCTTTAATTGTGGCCTTAAGCTTCGCTATTGTTGCACCGGTTGCTTTGACCGCAGATTTACACCAACCTGGTCGTGTTTGGCATTTTTATGCCTATCTTGCGTCTTGGTCTTGGATGGCATGGGGTTCCATTTTCTTACCAATTTTTATGTTAAGTTTAGTTGGCTATATTCTATTTTTATTACGCCAATTACCAAATCGCCCAAGCCAAAAATGGCTTTCTTGGTTATACCTAGGTAATTTTAACAATGTACTCTGGTGTCATATCTTCCGCTTCTTGACTGTTGTTAGCAGTGTTTTAATTCTGCTCTATACTTCAATGGAAGTTTATAACGTAGCAGCACGTCCGTTATGGCATCAACCTTGGTTAATTCCATTAATTATCTTTAGTGCGTTACCAAGTGCTTTAATGTTAGTTCATTTTGCTATTCGTTTTGCTACTAATGAAACTCGCCCAGTCTTAATGAAACCATTAATGTTAGTTAGTTTAGTGCTACTTGCAGTCACTATCTTTGCTATCAACGCATCTTCACCAGAAGCACAATACGATTTAGCACTACTTTGGCAACATCGCCCATCAGTTAGCTTTACTTTAGGCGTTGGCATTATCACTTTAGTGTTAGCTTTAATTAGCGGTCGTAACACAATAATTCAATGTCTATTATTAATTGCTTCTTTAATTCTCACTGCAATGGTTCGTTGGGTATTACTTCTCGAAGTACAAACTGTGGCGAAATATAACGCTTTAATGAATCCATATCATTTTAATTGGGGTGTAGATGGTGCTTTAGGTATGTTGTCTGTCCTCGGGTTATGGGTTGCTGTTAGTGTCATCTTATGGCAAATCTTCACATTAATTAATAAGGAGTACCATCATGGATAATAAACGTCGTAATTTACTAAAAGGTGGTTTAGTTGTTGGTGGTGCAGCAACCTTTGTTGCTGGTTATTCACCAAAAGTAAAAGAGATTGCTCATGGCGTATTAAATGGTACTTCTGGCGAAAAAACACAACATAATTTACATGGCAACTCTCTCGCTCCAGAATATCAAGTTACTCAAGATAAAATTATTCCAAATGCCGATCAAATTGTATGTAACACGCAATGTATGGGATGTTGGACACTTTGTGGATTACGTGCAAGGGTGGATCTCAAACAGAATAAAGTTATTCGTATTAGTGGCAACCCTTACCATCCTCTTTCTGCTGATGAATATCTCAGCTATAACAGTTCGTTACAACAAGCGGAACTTAGTGTTGCCGGTGAATCTGGTTTAGAAAATCGCTCAACAGCTTGTGCTCGTGGTGCAGCGTTTATGGAGGGTGTTTCTAGTCCTTATCGTATTACCCAACCGCTTAAACGTGTTGGTAAACGAGGTGAAGGAAAATGGAAAACTATTAGTTTTGAACAGCTCATTGAAGAAGTTGTAAACGGCGGTGATCTATTTGGTGAAGGCCATATTGATGGCTTAAAAGCTATTCGTGATTTAACTACACCGGTTGATCAACAAAATCCAGATTTCGGACCAAAAGCTAACCAACTTTTTGTAACCTTTGCTGGCCCAGAAGGTCGTCAACCTTTATTACAGCGTTTTGCTAATGGCAGTTTTGGTACTATCAATTTTGCCTCTCATGGTTCTTATTGTGGTTTATCTTATCGTGCTGGTTCAGGCGCGGTAATGAACGACCTTAATAACAACGCTCACGCAAAACCAGATTGGGATAATTGTGAATTTATCCTGTTTATGGGAACATCGCCTGCCCAATCAGGTAACCCATTTAAACGACAAGCACGTCAACTCACGAAAAAACGTGCTGAATCGGATTTTGATTATGTTGTCGTTTCCCCACGTTTAGAGTTAACTTCAACTCATGCGACACAAAATAATCGATGGGTACCTGTATTACCGGGCGGCGACCTCGCATTAGCTCTCGCTATGTTGCGCTGGATTATTGAAAATGAACGCTACAACACAGATTATCTTGCCTTACCAAGTGAATTTGCGATGCAACAAGCGGGAGCTGCTAGCTATTGTAATGCAACACATCTATTTGTTAGCGATCCAACACATCCTCGTTTCGGCCAACCGATTACTGAGCAAGATCTATTCGATATCGCACCAAACCCTGATGACAAAGTGTTGGAAAACTACAATATTGTTAAAAACGCTGAAGATAACCAATTTATTGCGGCAAAATCTTCTGCGAAAGCTTTATTGTGGGTAGATGAAACCATTACGTTAAAAGATGGTTCCACTGTTGCAGTGAAATCTTCTCTTACTTTATTAAAAGAATCTTGCTTAGAACATACTCTCGAAGAGTACTCTGCTTTATCTGGCGTGCCTGTAAAAACAATTACTGCACTTGCTGATAAATTTACTTCTCATGGTCATAAAGCTGCCGCAATCACCCATGGTGGCACAATGCAAAGTAATGGCTTCTATACTGCATGGGCTATCTTGTTGTTGAATGTTATGATCGGGAATATGAATAAAAAAGGTGGTATGAGTGTTAGTGGCGGTAAATTTAAAGATTTTGCCCCAGGCCCTCGTTATAACCTTGCTACATTCCCAAATATGGTAAAACCAAAAGGTACCAATCTCGCACGCAGTAAGAAAGCTTACGAAAACTCAAGTGAGTTTAAACGTCGTGCCGCTGAAGGTTCACCATATCCAGCACGTGCAGCTTGGTATCCATTTGTCGGTGGTCAAATGTCAGAAATGATCACTTCTGCATTACAAGGTTATCCTTATTCATTAAAAGCGTGGATTAGCCATATGACCAACCCTTTATATGGTATGACCGGTATCCATCATATCGCAGAAGAAAAATTACGTGATCCGAAAGTATTACCGTTATTTATTGCGATTGATGCTTTTATGAATGAAACCACAGCACTAGCAGATTATATTGTTCCAGATACCCATAATTTTGAAAGCTGGGGTTTTAGTACGCCTTGGGCTGGTGTACCGACTAAAACCAGTACCGCTCGTTGGCCAGTAATTAAATCTGCCAATGCAAAAAATACTCAAGGTGAAACAACCTGTATGGAAAGTTTTATTATCCATGTTGCTAAAGCAATGGGATTACCGGGCTTTGGAGATAATGCAATTACAGATAACCAGCAACAAACTTATCCATTAAATTGCAGCGAAGATTATTTCTTACGTGCCGCAGCAAACATTGCCTTTGATGGTAAACAACCTGTCAATGATGCTTCTACCGAAGATCGTTTGCTTTCTGGGGTAGAACGTATTATGCCGTTACTTAGCAAAACCTTAAAAGAAGAAGAGGTCTTAAAAGCAGCTACTATCTTCTGTAAAGGCGGTCGTTTCGCACCATATAACAGTGCTTGGGATGGTGACAATATGGCTGCAAAATGGAAAAACTGCTTACAAATTTGGAATCCAATCGTGGCAAAAGCACGCCATCATCACGATGGTAAACACTATCATGGTTGTCCAAAATATTTTGCACCGCAATTTTCTGACAATAGCACTGTAGAAAGTCGTTATCCAAAGAAAGAGTGGCCGTTTGAACTTATTTCATTTAAATCTAATTTAATGAGCAGTATCACTGCACCATTACTTAGATTGCATAGTATTAAACCGACAGGTATTGTGGCTATGAATAGTCAAGATGCAACAAAATTTGGTTTTACTCACGGTGATTTAGTGGAATTAGCAACACCGGGCGGTAAAGCAAATGTTCAAGTAATGGTACTCGATGGCGTAATGCCGGGTACGATTGCGATTGAACACGGTTATAGTCATAAACAGCTTGGTGCTGCAAGTTATGAGATTGATGGCAAGTTGATTGCAGGGAATAAGCAAATTCAACAAGGCATTAATATTAATGATCTTGGTTTATTAGATAATACTAAACAAATCGCTTCCCCATGGGTGGATTGGGTTTGTGGTTCTGCGGTAAGACAAGGCTTACCAGCAAAATTACGCAAAATTTAATTCTTACCCCACATAAAATAAATAAGGTGCATGGATGCACCTTATTTTTTAGATCTTAATCTCTCTTATGTGAATTGATTCTCCAATTCAATCGCCTGCATAAAACAACTGATCTTACATTCACCACATCCATTACAACGTTCAGCATTTAACTGTAATAGCTGCTCTGCTGGATTAAATTGAATTGCCTGCATTGAGCAAGCATCAATACACGTTGTACAACGTTGCCCTTGCTGATAAACACAAGTGGATAAAAACTGAGGTCGTAACTCCGTATCAGCTTTAAATGCTGGATGTAAGGCTTTGGTAGGACAAGCTTCGACACAAGCCTGACAAAAATCACATGCGGAAAATTGTAAATCCAACACAGGATAATGTTGTTGCAGTTCAATCAGGCCATAAGGACAAGCTTTTACACACTCACCACAACCAGTACACACAGCAAGAAATAGACTCTCTTTTGCAGCAAAAGGCGGTCTATTCGCTTGTCTTTTCTCAGATATATGTTGTGGTTGCGGTGCAGTAAAAAGACTACGTAATAATCCTCGGCGAGAAATCTGATTATGCGCTAAATACGCAGAGTAATAACGTTCGTCTTTTTCCATTTATTAAAAATACAATGGCACATTCGCAGGTACAATGCCTAACTCTTCTTCCCATAGTTCGAGCGTTTGCTTCGTCACTAACGCAAGACCTTGATAAAAAGGTGAATCTTGTTGTTCTGACAATAATTCCAAATAACGCCATACCCAAGTGAACAAATGTTTAGATAAATATTCCGGTAAAATATCTGGTCTAGTATCTGCAATATAGGCAGAAAACATCAACATTAAACCAATATGATCTTCTGGAACATTTTCATTGAGTTCCGATTTGATCCCATATTTACGCATAAAATCACGTAATTGCAGCAGAGAATCACCAAAAATGACCGCTTCTTTATCTAAATAAACTGAACCCCAAGGTGGCGCAGGTAGCGCATTTGGGCCAATAAATTGTCGTTGAAATTGTTCAGAAATGTCTTTGGTTTGTGTTAATAGGTTCTTAATTTTGAAATCTGGTTTAATGATAGGGCGCCAATCTTGCTGCCAATTAATTTGTTTAATTGCATCAACTAAACCTGATGCTTTAGGATGTGTTGGTTCAAAATAAAAAAGTGATCCTAAAAAACCACCACTCATTGATACCCAAGTCAAAAATGCATCCTGTTCTTGTTCCATGTGCCCTCTCCTTAAAAGATACACTGTACTTGGTTATTACAAGTACAGTGTTGAGTTATGATTAAACTGCCATGCCAACAGTCATGTGTAAACCGTAGAATAAAATTCTTCCTAAAACTTCACCACCGAATACTAACATCACTGCTAAAACTAAGCCAGCCTGATAGTGACTTTTACATAACAAAATATTTGCTAACACTAAACAAAATAAACGGATAATACTTACCCAAGCATAATCAGGCACTAAAGCGACCGCTTGTTGAACAGAACTTTCGATTCCTGATAAAGAGAAACCTTGATAAATCACCACAGCCACACTCGCTACTAACGCTAAGCCAAATAGCCAGCGTAAGCCACATAATGAGGTGACTTGATGCAATAAGGTATAACCTAACGCACAACCCATTAACACAACGGTTAAATAAAATTGCCAAGATGTTATTGCGTTATCCCATGTTGGTACAGTGCTAATATGATAAACATTATTCATCATGTACATAAAGACAGCACCACACAACGCCATCACAATTAGCCAAATTCGTCCTAATCCTACTGACATTTTGCCAGTAATCGCAATTAACCAGTACAAACCTGCAATAGCAAAAAAGATTGCTCCACTTGCAATTTCATTACTAAGCATAGATTCACCAACACGATTTAACGAATTAAATGCGCGCATAGGTGATCCTAAATGGAGAATAGAAGCAATAAAACCAATACCAAGTAAAACTAATGGTAACAACATCAATTTATGGATATAGCTTTGTTTAGCTTCTGCATCTTTTTGAAACAAAACATAAGCAAAAACCCACAACGATCCTACTGCTGCTTGAGCTAATACTGTAAAAAAGACTAATGGTAATTCATGTAATCCTGCATTCATCTTACACCTCTCTTGGATTTGCTAGGAAACCAGTTGTATCACCGCTCGGACGAGCATTTTTATTTGGTTTTACCACCAAGTTTGGCTGCGTAAATTCTGCTGGTGGTAAAGGTGCAATCGAAGCTTCTTCACCATATTTTTCACGTAACTCTTTGATTGGTGCAAAATCTAAAGCTCTTAATGGACAAGCTTCAACACAAATTGGTTTTTGCCCCGCTTTTACCCGTGAGTAACAACCATCACATTTCGTCATATGTCCTTTTTTCGCATCATATTGCGGTGCATCATATGGACACGCCATATGGCAATAACGGCAACCAATGCAAATCTCTTCATTTACAATCACAAAACCATCTTCATTTTTGTGCATTGCCCCTGTTGGACAAACTTTTGTACATGCAGGATTTTCGCAATGATTACAAGAGATAGAGAGATAATAAGCAAAAACATCTTGTTGGAATGTGCCATCTGGCTGCACATTCCAGTTTCCTCCAGCATATTCATAAATACGGCGGAAATTAACGTCTGTACCAAGGTCTTTGTAATCTTTACAAGCTAACTCGCAAGTTTTACAGCCTGTACAACGTTCTGAATCAAAATAAAATCCATATTGTTCCATAAATTACTCCTTAGGCTTTCTCAACTTGTACTAAATTAGAATGTTGTGGATTTCCTTTTGCCAATGGTGATGGTCTTTGAGTCGTCAAAACATTGATACAACCAGAATGATCAACACGATTGCTATCTGGTGCGTACCAAGCTCCTTCTCCTAAAGCAACAACCCCCGGAATAATTCTTGGTGTAACTTTGGCATGGATTTGAACTTCACCACGATCATTAAATACGCGAATTAGATCACCATTTTTAATTCCTCGTGGTTCAGCATCAATTGGATTAATCCACATTTCTTGCGGATTTGCTTCCTTAATCACATCCACATTACCATAAGTTGAGTGAGTACGTGCTTTGTAATGGAAACCACTAAGTTGTAATGGATATTTTTCCATTAATGGATCACCATAATGTTCAAAGCTATCAACATGGATTGGTAATGGATGAATCACTTCATCTTTGTCTAATTCCCAGGTTTTCGCAATTTCTGCTAAACGTTCAGAATAGATTTCAATTTTGCCTGATGGTGTTTGTAGTGGATTTTTTTCTGGATCTTCACGGAATTCTTTGTAAGCAACATAGAATCCTTTTGGATCAACTTTTTTGAAAATACCTTGTTTTCTAAATTCTTCAAAGGTTGGTAATTCTGGTAAATTAGCTCTAGATTGTTCATAGAGGTGACGTAACCATTCTTCTTGTGTACGTCCTTCGGTAAATTGTTCCTTAACCCCGAGTTTTTCTGCTAATGCTGACATCATGTCATAAATATTTTTACATTCAAACGGTGGTTTAACCGCTTGGTCAGCAAAAATGATATATGCCATATTTGAAACATAAGCATCTAAACAGAAATCCATTTGTTCTGATGTGGTGCAGTCAGGCAATAAAATATCGCTATATTTTGCTGTTGATGTCATATGGTTATCGATAGTTACGATCATTTCGCATTTCGATTCATCTTGCAAAATATCATGAGTACGATTGATCTCTGCATGTTGGTTAATCAAACAGTTACTCGCATAGTTCCAAATAAATTTAATCGGTGCTTTTAATTTTTCTACACCACGAATCCCATCTGCAGTTGCTGTCATTTCTGGACCACGAACAATCGCATCTGTCCATAAGAACATTGGAATACTTGCTTCAACTGGATTAGTTAAGGTTGGCATCCGCACAAACGGAATACTATAAGCACTTTCTCTAGCCCCAGTATTACCTCCATTAATACCAACATTTCCTGTTAAAATTGGTAACGTCGCAATCGCACGAGAAATTAATTCCCCATTACTACGACGTTGCGGTCCCCATCCTTGTGCGATGAAAGCAGGCTTAATTTGTGCAATTTCTCTTGCTAACTTGATAATACGAGTCGCTGGGATACCGGTAATTTTAGATGCCCATTCAGGTGTTTTCGCAAAACCATCTTCGCCTTGACCTAAGATATACGCTTTATAATGCCCATTTTTTGGTGCTGATGCTGGTAAGGTTTTCTCATCATAACCAACACAATATTTATCTAAGAAAGCCTGATCAACTAAATCTTCTGTAATCATCACATAGGCTAACGCAGACACTAAAGCTGCATCTGTACCTGGACGAATCGGGATCCATTCATCTTCACGACCTACACCAGTATCGTTATAACGAGGATCAATAATGATCATTCTGGCATTCGATTTTTCTTTTGCTTGCTGAATACTATAAGTTAAGCCACCACCACTCATTCTGGTTTCAGCTGGGTTATTACCAAATAGTACGATAAGTTTGGTATTTTCAACATCTGCAATACCATTCCCATAAGCCCAACCACCACCATAGGTGTAATCTAAACCAACAGTAATTTGTGCTGTACTATAATCACCGTAATGGTTTAAATAGCCACCAATACAATTCATTAACCGTGCAACAAGAGTAGATCCTGGTGGCCAAGATTTTGTTACTGTTCCACCTAATGTTCCTGTACCGTAATTAAGATAAATAGACTCATTACCATATTGTTGAATATTCTTTTGTAATGATTGTGCTATTTCAGTTAACGCTTCATCCCAACTAATTCGTTTAAATTTACCTTCACCACGTTTACCAACACGTTTCATTGGATATTTCAAACGATCTGGATTATATACACGACGACGCATTGAGCGCCCACGCAAACAAGCCCTTACTTGATGATCAAGATTATAGGTTTCTGTTCCTGTGTTATCTGTTTCAACATATGTAATCTTATCGTCTTTAACATGCATTCTTAACGCACAACGGCTACCACAGTTTACTGTACATGCACTCCAAACGATTTTTTCTTCATTTTTACTGGTTTCAGCTGTTTTTTGATCCGCTGCAACTGCGCTAAAAGGCAAAGTGAGTTCTGTTGCGGCTAATGCTGCTGCAACCCCAGATGAAGCTTTAAGAAAACTCCGTCTGTTAACAGTAGGATTGATAATCGACTTCTCCATATAAACTCCATTATTTATAAAATATGCTTAATAAAATTAAACTTATTTTTATACTTACAACGAGGTAATTATATAGAGTTAGTTTTTATATAAGAGAAAATAGCGTAATAAATATGATATAAATCAATACGTTATAATTAATGAGAATTATTTTCAGCTCTTTTGGTAAGATTTTTGTACAATTTGTAT
>NZ_JAQIBB010000124.1:0-6854 GCF_027920745.1 Gallibacterium faecale
ATTAAGGTGCTTTTTCTTTGAAATTTGTTTGTTGTGAGATAGCTGTTGTTGTAATGCCGTTGAGGAACCCAAAGGTGTTTAAAAAACTTTAAACACTAAAGCATTATCACCACGTAGTAGAACTATCTAACAGTTCTGAGCTAAACTGTTGAACTTAGTTTAGGCTACTTACTTGCTGCTCTTCACCCAACATCAACTCTAACCACAATTTAAGATTATGATAATGTCATACATTTGTCAAGTCTTTCTTGATTTTACCTACTGAATCACCATGCTTTGCAACGTTATATGTGTTACTAATGTTATGACATGTTACAACAGAATACATAGTTTCACTATCCCTGTATTCCAATACAACTTTAGCATTTCCATTAGAAATAACGATAAAATTCCCTTCCCTCTCCATGAAAATCTTACTATGTTTCTTTATTGTCCTTTTTAAGACTACAACAAGTTCATCAATAGTTTTCACATCTTTATAGATTTCATCTTCAGTGTGAGCGCCTTTTATTAAATGCAACAAGCCAAATCCTCTGTGAAGATTCTTATTGTCCTGCTTACCATACTTCAAACATATATCACCTTCAGGGTAAGTGAAATTTCCCACTTTACAAAATGGAAAACATCCAACGATAGCTATAGTGTGATCTTCGTCAACATTACCTATTCCGGATATTTCCTCATCAGAAATAATCATTCTCTCTATTTTCCTAACATGCAATTTTTGTTGCATCTTAACACATTATCATAAATGATTAAATGTTATCAAGATAACTTGTTATAAAGTTATAAAAATATCTTGTTGCCATGTAGGTTTTCTAGTATATCAATCAACAAATAGACATACTCTCCATCTGTGTTTTTATCACATCTATCATAGTGTTGTTGTGTGTTGTTTAACACATCATCAATTTCTTCTTTGCTGTTGCAAAATTTTTCCAGCTCAATTTCAAAAGTTCTTCTAAGATTATCTTTCTTTTCTTTTAGTTCTTTTTTCACATTTTTAGCACTTGCAACACTAATCTTGTACTTTCTTGCTGTTGCTGACAAAGATAGCCCATTAGCAAAATCAGCAGCCATTTTTTCTTTCATTCCAGCATTGATTTTGACTGGTCTCCCACCTTTGGCCCTCAAATCACCTGCTGCAATTTTTGCTTGCTTGCCTGATTGTGTGCGCTCAACAATGAAAGAGCGTTCTAATTCAGCAAACAAGCCAAGAAGGTGAATCATAGCAACTGAAAGTGGGTCTGATTTTTTTGTTGTATCAATATTTTGATCGAGTGCTATAAAACCTATGTCTTGCTTCTTAAACTCTTCCAAAATGTTTAAGCATTGATTTAGGCTTCTGCCTAGCCGGTCAAATTTTGTGACAACTACAACGTCACCTTCACGCACATAATCCATCATTTTCCCTAACTGCTCTTCATTATCTTTGGCTTTGCCTGAATACTTGCCAGTGAAAATTTTTGTACAACCAAATTTTTGCAAGGCTTCAATTTGTTCGGTCAAATCTTGTGATTGTGTCGAAACTCTTGCATAGCCTATGTATGCCATAATTTTTCTATCCTTTAATAACTTTGAACTTTCTATCTACAATATAAGAACTTTATAAAAACTTATCAAATCACATTTTTAGCCTAGCTAAAAAAGAAATAAAGTTTTTAACCACAGTTGACAAAAAACAATGAAAAAAGTTATATTGTTATCAAGATAATAATTTATTAAATTATCAAAATAACAAAGGTTAAAAAATGGAAATTATCACTATAGCAAGTGCAAAAGGCGGAGTGTCGAAAAGTCTTTTAGCAATCAACTTGTTTGATTACCTTAAAAGAAAAGGTGAAGATACAAAAGTTTTACTCGTTGATACTGATAAGCAAAAATCTGCTTTTGAGTTTTTAGAAGAGTTAAAGGAAGAAGACATTTCAGCAGTTTCCACAGAAGCTGATTTTGATTTTGTCTTAACACAAGCAAAAAAAGCTGGATATAACTATGTTGTTGTAGATACAGCACCGAGCATCACACCTTTAAATGCTCACATTATCAAAAAATCAGATCGTGTTTTAATTGCTGCAAAACCAGCCAGATTTGACATTAAAAGTGTTTACAACATTGTTGATTTAGTTCAGCAAAGCAATGTTAACAGTTGCATTCTTTTCACACAAACAGTCAATAACTCAACAAACACAAAGAAAAATCTTGATGAATTAGCATCTATCTTCAAAAAAGAAAAAATGAAAGTGTTGCCATATCATTTATCTCACAGCATGGTTTATGTAAATAGCATTAATGACTTAAAAACTATATTTAACACAAAACACACAAAACAAAAAATCGAACTAACAGAAATCTATGCAGCTTTGTTAGCTTGCTAACACTCAAAGGAAATAAAATTATGGAAGGAAAATTTGGAAGAAGTACGGAAAAGCATCAAGATTTGGAAGTTTCATTAAAAACAGCTAAAAAAGAAAAACAAATTGGTGCAAGAGTTGATGAAGACTTGTTTTATGAAGCACAAGAATTTGCTTTAAAAAAACGTACAACACTTAAAAATGTTGTTGAAGAAGCTCTAAGAGAATATTTAGAAAAGCACAAATAATCTGTAGAAGATCAAACCTAATCTGACAGTTCCCGTTTAAAATTATAGTGTCTGTCAGATTAATTTGAGCTTAAATGCTTTTCCGCCCAAATCCGTTTTCCATCAAGTAATGTTTCCATCGGTGTTCTGCCGCAGCACATTTTTCCTTGATGAGTTCGATGATGATTATAATACATTAAACCTTTTTTAATATAATGATTATCTAAAAGAGTTCTTAAATTTTTGAGGTTTTCTTCTAAAGTCAATTCATGTTGCAATGAAATTTCCATCTCCATGCAATATTGAGCATCTTTTCTTTTTTCATGTTTACGGTTGAAAAGATTGAGAAAGCGATAGGAAAACGTAACAGTTAGAAACAAGAAAACCGCCTTTTCAAACGGTTTTCTGTTAAAATGAAATTTGGGTGTCAGGAGGGGTTAAACTCTCCTCGATGAGTAAGCCTCTCTTGGCTTCTTTCAATACTTCTAAATCGAGGTATGAAGTCAAAAAAGGAAGTTGCAATGAAAGCATTAGCTATCGTTGCGGTTCTCGTGGCTTGCTCTGTCTTGGTGGGGGACTATGCGACACTCAAAATCCTATATGTCTTAATTGTAAGGTAGAATAGGCACATTATTCAGCCAAGCCGAAAGGCTGAGCTTTCTTGTCATCATTGAAAATATTGTGATCTATTAAGCTATTTTGTTTAATTAGTATTTTTCTTATTTGAAGTAAGGGTAATTCCATATAGACCTATTAGAGCTATCAATGATGACATAATAGTAAATGAAAATGTTATACCAATCGTAGCAATAACTCCTGAAGTTATCCCAGATAGAGCTTCGGCTGTATTTGCTAGAGTTGAAAATGTCCCAAAATTTCTCCCTATATTTTCTTTTTTAGACAAAGTTTGTATTGTTGTAATGAGTGTTATGTCAACAAATGCACCAAATATCCCAAGAATAAGAGAAAGCATCAAAATAAATTTCATTGATAATAAGGACATAATTAACATAATCACACCATAAATAAACCAATAGAACATTAATTTATTTGGAGTTGATTTTGTTATTGTTTTGTTGTATATAATTCCACCTATGATTGTTCCTGTAGCCATTAAGGAAAATATATAACTAGTAAATACTTCATCCCCATTCATGTATATAGAAACAGCTGGTATAACAAATCGAATAACAGA
This sequence comes from Gallibacterium faecale, assembly GCF_027920745.1. Taxonomy (NCBI): domain Bacteria; kingdom Pseudomonadati; phylum Pseudomonadota; class Gammaproteobacteria; order Pasteurellales; family Pasteurellaceae; genus Gallibacterium; species Gallibacterium faecale. Next base: position 3,774 of record NZ_JAQIBB010000124.1, read on the forward strand.
TCCTGTAAATAAGATGCACAATGAAGAACCAATGATAGCTACAAATAGACTATATTCTGTTCTAAACATGTTGCCAATATTTAAAAAAGTTTCCTTATAAACGCTAAAAATATATATTTTTTTATTTTTATTTTTTTTATCCTTATCTTCATTTAAGCCCAACAATATTATTATTGAAATAAAGTATGTTAAAGAATTGAAAATTAACACCATGCCTTTATCAGAAACAAGAATAATCAATGAGCATAGCAATGGCCCCAAAATAGACGATACCTCTTCAATAATTTGCGTTATACTGTTCGCTTTAGAGAGTTTTTTATTTTCAATAATTTGTGGTATAAATGTTTGAAAACTTGGTTGAAATATACTCCTACCAACAGTGGTAAGAAAAGATGAGGAAATTAACAAAGAAATATTTATTGCTTCGTTTATATAACTAATATATATTATTATTGATATAATGAGTCTGATAATTTCGCTATAAATTAAACTTTTCTTTATGTATCCATTGTCAGCCAGCCATCCACCTATAGGGCCAAAAAATATAAATGGAATAAATCTAAAAAAATAAACCACACCTGCATACAAATAATCATTATTTGTAACCTCAAGAACTATAAATACAAATATAACTTCATAAGCATAATCCCCAAGCTTTGAAAAGAATAAAGATGATATTAATGTTGGAAAATATCTAATCTTTAATAAATTCATTTTTTATTAATCTCAATAGTAAAAGAAGAAATTCCTATGGCTGAAGCCCCATCATCTACCTTGAATATAGATACATTTTTCAATTTATACTTTTCAAGTATGAATTCTACAAATATCTTTGTAAAATCAAGAGATATCCCCATACCAATACATTTGTGAATTCCAACACCAAATGATAGAGGTTTGTTTATACGATCCAAATTAAATGTAAATGGAAGGACAAAAGAGTTAGAATCAAAATTAGCTAACCCTGTATAAAAAATAGCACGTTCCCCTTTTTTTATAATATTTCTACAATAATGGATATCTTTTGTAACTATTCTTCCAACAGATAATACTGGACTATATAATCTTGATGATTCCAAAATAATATTTTTAATATTACTTTTATCAACAGTCAAATTAAAGTTATGTATAGTGTATAAAGTTGCAACAATTAATTGCATTGTTGTTTGGTGAGCTGCAATATAAGTGACAACCATATCTGATATGTTTTCATCTGAGTCATTGAATGACTTTTTAAAATAATCAAATAATTCTAAGAATGATTTAGCTATGGATAAAAAATGTTTTTTACCATTAACTCTTCCATCAAACAACATCCCAACATTAATTGCTCTTTCGCTTAAGTAAGCATCATTATTCAACCCAACAACACTTCCGGCAAGTATATTATTCAAGTTTGTTAATTCCACTTCGGTTATTACCTTTTTCTCGCTTAACAAATCAGCAATAATACTGTAAGCATCAATGTTTTTATAGTTGTCATGAATTATTTTAACTATAGGGCCTTTTTTATGATCTCTAAAAATTAATGATAAATTAATCAACTCAATAAAATTTATTACTATATCCTTCTCTTTATCACTAAATAAATCAAGAGGTACATCCATTCTATTTTTAGATAATTCTGAATTATTTAATAACTCAATGCATGATGAATAACTGTAAAACACCCATAACATTTTATTTTTATCATAATAAAATCCATTGCATTCATTATCTTTAGATGATATGTATCTATAGCGTTCTTTATATACCTCTTTTAGATTTATATCACACATAAACCAATTCCTTTTTTGCAATATATTTACCTGGAATACTTAACTGCTTAGTAATAAATCCTCTCATCATATCTTTATCTGATTCAGGCATAAGCCAAAACATAATATTAGTATACCAATACCATCCAATTTTAGTTAAATAAAATCCTTTATCATCCTCATAAACTAATTTGTGCTCAATCAACTCTGATATTTTATCTTGTAAATAAAAAGGGATTTCTTTGATTTTTCTTTTTTCTACACTTCCATGGTAAGGTAATCTTAGTATTATTGGTTTCATCTCATCAAGAATCTTTGAATGTTTACTTATCATAGATGGGATTTTTCCATTTTTTATTGAATTAATATATTTTTTCCTACTTGATGTATTGGTTATAACATGCTCACGAATAGAAGAAACTGCATTTACCCCAAAACCATGTAAATCATGATCGGAATACCCATACACATGTTCATGATATTTAAAACTATATTCATCTGTTACTACAGATTGATCCACATTATTGGTTCTTACATATCCATGCCCATTATGAGGCATAAATCCTTTGCTGCGCATATATGAATCAATTAACATATTCATAGCAAATTTTCTTGTGGCTGTTGTAAGCGGAAAACCTCTATCCTGAATTGCCTTATGTAATTTTGGTTGAGTCATAACATTATCTATAGGATAAATATCAATGTTTGATGTCCCTAAACATATTGATTTATCTAAATCTCTTATTATATCTTCCTCATCTTGACCATTCATTCCATAAATTATATCAAATAAAACTGTTTCAAAATTTTTTGTTAATATATCTGCTGCAAAATTAATTTGTTCGTATGTGGAAGTTAAATTAAACAACCTTCTCCACTCAGGATCAAAAGTTTGAAGACCAAATCTAGGATGAGTAACACCCATATCTTTCATTGCTAATACTTTCTCAGCAGTTAAACTTTTAACCTCTATTTCGAATGAAAATTCACAATCTGGAGATAATAAAAAATGTTTCTTTATTGCCTGACCTATTTTAACCATATTCTCAGAGGATAAAAGAGAAGGAGTTCCCCCACCAAAGAAAATTGCTCTTACAGGAACTTTTTTATAATCATTAAAAGATGATTTTAACTCTATTTCTCTTATAAGAGCGTTTGCGTATTCATCCACATCATTATTATCTCTATATGCTCCTCTAGTAAAAGGACAAAAAGTACATATTGTTTCGCAAAATGGAATATGAAAATATAATGCTCTAGAATTTATATTGTGATTACTATTCGCTATCACTGCATCCAATCCATCACGATAATGTAGTGGTAG
>NZ_JAQIBB010000125.1:0-6607 GCF_027920745.1 Gallibacterium faecale
ATAAAATTATAACAAACTGTATCAATTCCACATTTAGCTAAATTACGTAGTGTCTGTTTATAATTATCAATCCATTGCTGATAATTTCCTGTCTGTGTCTTAATTTCTTCATGTACAGGTACACTTTCCACCACAGACCATGTTAAACCAGCCTGCTCAATTAATGCTTTACGTTTTTCAATTTCATCAATACTCCAAATTTGACCATTTGGAATATGATGTAATGCAGTCACAATACCTGTTGCTCCTGCTTGTCTAATATCTGATAATGACACTGGGTCATTAGGGCCATACCAACGCCAAGTTTGTTCCATTTTCTACTCCTTACATTAAAAATTTTTATGTCTATTCTGTTTCTATTCCCACAATAACAGGACTAACATTAAATAAATAACCATCAAAATTAGGATCATCTACATCAGAAAGCTCAAATAATTTTTGTTTTACATTTTCTAAATGTTGCCACATTGCTTTCCTAGCCAATACGGGATCTTTCTTCTGCATAGCAGATACAATATTTTCATGATCTTTAATCCATAAATAGCGATAGTTTTGATTAGGAATATGCATATGTAATCCCTGCCACATCTTGCTATTCATTCTTAAATCCCATAAAGCTTTTTGCATCTGAATAATCACTTCATTTTGTGTAATTTCCGCAATTGTCCGATGGAAATCTTCATCTGCCACATAGTCTTCATCACCATGTTCCAAAGTTTTTCTTTCTCTAAGAAGAATATCCTTTAATTTAATAATATCTGCTCTTGTTGCTTGAATTGCAGCAAACTCAGCAATACTACTTTCTAACAACTGCCTTGCCTGTAATAATTCAAATGGACCTACATCTATTTGGTTAATTGATTCATCATTTTCAGCTACTCGAGGTAAATCAATTAGATATACCCCAGATCCTTTTCTTACTTCGACAAACCCTTCTATTTCCAACATGATCAAAGCTTCTCTAATTACTGTACGGCTAACGTTAAAAAAATCAGCTAACTCTCTTTCTGTTGGTAATTTGTCACCAATTTTGTATGTTCCTTCAAATAATTGTTTTTTTAATTCATTTCCTATTTTTTTATAAGAACGTAAATCCTCATTAATCATAATGATTTCCTAACTTATTCATCTATATCAGATAGTAAAACCGCTCTATCTAACGGTAAGCTTCTACCATTAATGAATAATTCTCTGCTTTCATTATTTGGCAACCTAAAAAATATTTTTTCATATTTAGGCATAAATGTTCCTGATCTAGATAAAACAATATTAATACGATCACTTAAACAAATAACCTTAATACGTAACATTAAATATTCTTCATTTAAATAATTATAACTTTCTCCATCATCATCGAAAATTTCAAGATCGTATTCCCCGATACCAATCGGTGGCATAACCAATAATTCCCTACAAATATCTTCCTTAGTATTTCTGACATTTTTTGGATTCATTGGAATAATTGATCCCGCCTTAATAAATAAAGGGATTCTTTCTAGCGGGGCAGAAACAGTGATTTCTTGTCCACCTTTATACCATTCATGTGTATAAAAATCGTACCACCCTATATAATTATTTGGTAAGTAAACTCTTCTCTCTCTTTGATTCGGTTCTACTACAGAAGCTACTAATAAATCTTTACCTAATAGATAATCATCTGTTTCAACAAAAGTATGAATATCATGTTCATGATCCAAAAATGTTGGACGTAATATTGGTTCATCATACTTATGCGCCATCCATAACAAATTATATAGGTAAGGCATAAAATGATAACGTAATTGAATAGTTGAGCGAATAATGTCTATTACCTCTGGATACATCCAAGGCTCATTTACAGAATGATCATCATTCCAAGAATGAATTGTAAAACGAGGATGCATTACTCCATTTTGGACCCATCTTACAAATAATTCTGGATCTGGTTTATCCCCAGAAAAGCCTCCAACATCATGTCCTATATTATATAAAGCAGAGAGGCTCATCCCTAATCCCATTTTGATATTGTATTTTAAAGTATTCCTATTCGTTCTGTTATCACCACTCCATGTTTGCACATAACGATTCATTCCTGGAGAACCAGAACGAGAAATTAAATACGGTCGATTATTTGGTTTATATGATAATTGAGCTTCATAAGACGCTTTCATCATTAATAGTGGCATTAAAGATCTTAGTAATTTTATTGGTTTTTCATTACCAAAATAATTACAACGAGCTTGATCATCCCAAATTTTAAACTCGTTATTATCATTCCATGTAGAATCAATTCCATATTCTAATAATTGAGTTGTTACATTTTTCTTCCACCAATCTATAGTTTTAGGATTAGTAAAATCTAAATGCGATCCTTCATCATCCCAAAACATAGAACGTTCTGGAAAATCAGATATTGAATCTTTAATAAATAGTCCACTATTAGCAACTTCTGCATATTTAGGGTGATCTTGTAATAGACAAGGTTTAATATTGGCGGCTAACTTCATATTAGCTTGGTGAAAATAATCGCTCATACCTTGTGGGTCTGGAATCTTATCTCTATTCCAATTAAAAACATAACGTTTATTATTTATTGAGGTATATCCAGATGAAAGTTGGAAAGAATCACAAGGAATACTATGAACATCGCATAAATCAACAAATTTTTTCAATTGTTCTTGTGCATCATCTGCATCTGTATAGTGCATTGTTGAGCCACTATAGCCTAAACTCCATTTAGGCCCAAAAATTGTCCCCCCTGTCAAATTACAGTATTTCTTTGTTACTTCTAAAATTTTTGGTCCTAAAATAAGATAATAATCAAGATCTCCATCTTCTGCTCTATAAGAACGATAGGCCGCATGATAATTATCTAATTCATTACCTAAATCAAACCAACAATTTGCAAGATTATCATAATATAATCCATAGCTAACTTTTTCTGTATGAGTAATATAGAAAGGAATATGCTTGTACAATGGATCTGTTTTTTCCGCATTATATCCCATCGCATCCAAGTTTCTCATTTCAAACCGACGACCATAACGATTTAAATTTCCAGACTTTTCGCCCAAGCCATAATAGTTTTCATCAGAATTTCTCTGCATAAAATGTGAAATTTTATTCTGTGAAATTCCAAATAAATAAGCCCCACTCTTTCTATCTTGTGCAAAAGTAATCCATTCTTTCCCATTATAGTATTGCCACTCAAGCCATAATGGCTTATGGATAATAACTTTTAATTTCTTACTCAAAATTTCTATTTTCTCATCATATTCCTGTAATTTATATGATGGCAAAGTAAATCCATCTAATGACCATTTATCTCTTCCTGTCCATTTAATATCTGCTTGATTTGGCGTAATTGCCCATGTTTCTGGAATACGAAATTGTTCATTTTGAGAAAAGGCAACTCTAAAAATATCTTCTTCCAATACAAAAATATGTAGTTTGAGATGGTATTCACATTCAATATCAATACGATTATTAATATGCTGCTGATATGTCCAATTTTTTAATGTTTTCATTTATTATCTCCTTATTAATCAATAACCCAATAACATTCTTGGTAAAAATAAACTAATCTCTGGAATATAAGTCACTAAAAACAATGTAAGAACTAAAACAGCATAAAATGGTAGAAGAGGCTTAATTACTTGATTAATTTTAACGCCCCCAACAGAACATCCGATGAATAGTGCACTACCGACTGGTGGTGTACATATCCCAATAGAAAGATTGAACGCCATTAATACCCCAAAATGCACAGGATCCATTCCTAACTCAGTAACAATTGGAAGAAAAATAGGGGTAAAAATTAATAGTGCAGGTGTCATATCCATGAATACACCAACAACTAAAAGAATCACATTAATAATGAGTAAAATTACAATTGGATTATCTGAAATCGATAACAATGCATCACTAATTGTATAAGGAATATCTGCATTAGCCATTGCCCAAGACATTCCCATTGAAGTTCCAATTAACAATAAAACTATTGCGGTAGTGATAACTGAGTCTAAAATAATTTGCGGTAATTCTTTTAATTTAACCTCACGATAAACAATCATTGCAAGAACAAGAGTATAAACAACAGCAAAGGCTGATGCTTCAGTTGCAGTAAAAATTCCACCAATAATTCCTCCCATAATTACAATAATAAGACCTAAACTTGGTAACGCATCTAGTGTTTTCTTTAATGCTTCACTATAAGTAGGTTTTGGAGATACAGGATAATGACGCTTTTTCGCAATAAATCCAATAATGAGCATAATTGATAGCCCCATCAATATTCCAGGTATATACCCTGCTAAAAATAATGCTCCTATTGATGTCCCACCAGAAATTAGAGAATAAACAATAAATGTATTACTAGGTGGAATAAGTAATCCTGTAGGGCAAGAAGAAATATTTACTGCGGCTGAAAAGGCTGGATCATATCCTTCCTTTTTTTGTAATGGTGACATAATACCGCCCATTGCAGCACCAGATGCCACAGCGGAACCAGATATAGAACCAAACATCATATTAGCTAACACATTAACATGAGCCAAAGAGCCTGGTAATCTTCCACCAATAACCTTAGCAAATTCGATTAGCCTTAATGCAATCCCTCCTCTATTCATAATATTGCCTGCCAAAATGAAGAATGGAATTGCTAATAAAGAAAAACTATCTAATCCTGATGCCATTTTCTGAGCAATAACGGCAATTGCTGAATCTAGTGGCAATGAAAGCATAATAGTCAATAATGACGCTATACCAATGGCAAATGAAATAGGTACTCCAATAAACAACAGAAAAAAGAAGCTACCACTAAGAACAAGAACTGTTGACCATTCCATAATAAAATTTCCTTATTTAATGAGAAAGTTGCTTAGCATTTTCGAAAATGTCACGAACTAAATAAATCAGCATAAATAATCCACTAATAGGAATAGCCAAATAAACAACCCCCATTTGGATACCTATTACAGGAGATATTTGTCCATGTGCAATTGTGTCCTGAACTAATCTCATCCCGCCATAACACATAATAGAAAGAGTAAAAAATAACCCAATAATATTGATGCATAAATTTAGTAAGTTTTGTTTACTAGGAGATGTTTCTAATTTTGTAGCCAATAAATCTATAGCTAGATGTTTTTTCTGTCCTAAAGCATATGCAGCACCAATTAATCCGACCCAAATAAATAAAAATCTAGCTAACTCATCTGTATAAGTACTCGGTGTATTTAATACATATCTAGAACATACTTGCCATACAACACATAGCACTAAAATAGAACAGAGTACAACACACATACTTGAAAGAATCTTATTTATGATCTTAATAAATCCACTCATTTTTCTTCTCCCTTTTGTTTTAAATTGGCATTCCAATTTTGATTAAAATAAACCAAATATCAATAAAATTATCTTTATTTTGTTATTTGGATCACCAATTTAAAAAATTGGATTGCCAATCATCGAAAAACGCCTATATTTAAACCAACAATATATTTTATATTGTCATTAAAGCAAAATTGACATACCAATTTTAAATATTAACAATGATACTACTATTACCAGCAGGAGATCTTTTATGAAAAAGACTATTATTTCTGTAGCGTTAACCTCTTTACTCTCCATGGGGATTGCTTTATCAGCGCAAGCTAAAACAGTCCTTAAACTCAGTCATAACAATGACAAAACTCACCCAGTACATATTTCTATGCAACATATGGCTGATGAAGTAAAAAAATTAACTAATGGTGAAGTAATCATTCGAATTTATCCAAATAGCCAATTAGGAACACAGCGTGAATCAATGGAACTATTACAATCAGGCTCTTTGGATATGGCAAAATCAAATGCTAGTGAAATGGAAGCTTTTGAACCATCTTATGGCGCTTTTAACTTACCTTATTTATTTAAAGATAGAGAGCATTATTATCGTTCCTTAAGTGATCCTGAAGTAGGACAAAAAATTCTTGGTTCATCAAAAGATAAAGGTTTTATCGGATTAACCTATTATGATGGTGGTGCTAGAAGCTTTTATGCAAGTAAACCAATTAAATCTCCAGCTGATCTGAAAGGTATGAAAATCCGTGTACAACCAAGTCCTTCTGCTGTAGAAATGATGAAATTAATGGGAGCTTCCCCTACACCTTTAGCTTATGGAGAACTTTATACAGCATTACAACAAAAAGTTGTTGATGGCGCAGAAAATAATGAAACAGCATTAACTCTTGCCCGTCATGGTGAAGTGGCTAAATATTTTAGTGAAGATCAACACACTATGATCCCAGATGTTTTATTAACTAGTGTGAAATCATGGAATAAATTGACTCCTGAACAACAAGCTGCACTAAAAAAAGCTGCTGATGATTCTATGCTATTCCATAAAGATCTTTGGACTAAGATGATTGCTGAAGAAGTTGAGAAAGCAAAAACACAATTAAATGTACAATTTATACAAGTTGATAAACAACCTTTTGTTGATGCAGTAAAAAGTATGCATGATACAGCAAAACAGAACCCTATTCTAAAACCATATATTGAAAGAATCGAAGAGTTAGGAAAATAAATCCTATTATTTAAATCACTTAACGGCATTTTCTTACAATGCCGTTTATTTTCTTAA
>NZ_JAQIBB010000126.1:0-6398 GCF_027920745.1 Gallibacterium faecale
ACCGCACTAAAGAACGAACTCGCCGATTATTTACAAAATGCGGGAAATCGCACCTTATGGACGATTACCCACGCCACAGGGTGGCAAAATGGAGCGTATATCTTGCCTAATGGTGAAGTGATAGGGCACCCTGAAACGCCCGTCTTATTCCGCAGTCAATCCTCTAGTTTTAGTGGATATGATACTAAAGGTACATTAGCCAGCTGGCAGAAAGAAATTGCCCAATATGTAAGGGGCAATCCGTCAATGATGTTAGGGGTTGCAGTTGCCTTATCAGCACCATTAATCCACCACCTAAACGCCGATAGTTTTGGGGTTCATTTATTCGGTGGCTCAACATCAGGGAAAACCACAACCGCTAATATCGCCAATAGCCTTTATGGTCATCCTGAAATCACAAGAGTAAGCTGGAACGCCACATCCTTAGGTTTGACAAACGAAGCCGCCGCACGTAATGATGGTTTTTTAGTGATGGACGAAATCGGTCAAGGCGCAAATAAAAAGCATATCGAACAAACCGCCTACGCTTTATTTAATGGAGTAGGTAAGATTCAAGGTGCAAAGGAGGGCAGAAATCGAGAACTTTCACGCTGGCGGATTATGGCGTTCTCGACAGGGGAAATAGACCTAGAGGGCTATTTATCACAAGCAGGCATTAAAACCAATGCAGGGCAATTAGTCCGCTTACTGAATGTCCCTATTTCTCCTGCTAAGCAATTTTATCAGTTTGGTAATGGTAAAGCTCACGCCGACTATTTAAATCACGCTAGCAAGCTAAATTATGGCGTTATCGGGCGGGAATGGGTGGAATGGATAACCGGCCATCAAAATGAACTAAATAGCACCTATCAAGCCATAAAAGCGAAATGGTTACAACGTTTACCTAAAGATGTTAGCTCACAGGTGCAACGAGTAGCGAACCGATTTGCGGTATTAGAAACGGCTTTACAACTAGCCCACCACCTCACACAGTGGAGTAAAGCAGAAAATGCGGAAGCCTTACTACACTGTTTTAATGAATGGGTAAATATCTTTGGGTTACATAGCCGAGAAGAAAAGCAGGTTATTGAGCAGGTGAATGGGTGGTTATTAGCTAATGCAGAAAGCCGATTTATTACTTATCCACCAACCAATCAAGCACCAATTAATAATATTGCAGGCTATCGAATGTTGATTACAGATAACAATAAGGAAGAGTTCTTTTATCTGTACCCATTAGCCTTTAATGAAGCAATTAACGGCAATTCAAAAGAACAGGCTTGCCAGATATTAGCAGATAAGGGAATGTTAAAGAAAGGTAATGAGGTTGGCTATAAATACATGGTAAAACTACCGCATAAAATCGACACCAAGCGGACCAGGTGCTATACGTTGTTCCCACTTATAGAACTAGATAGCGAAGAAATAGGAGAGTAAAAATAGCCTTATTTTGATAGCTGTTACCAATCAATAAATCAAGCCAATCCACTAAAATAGGTTGGCTTTTTTATTATTATTAACTTACTAAAAGTTTCATATTAGAGGAAATTAGGATAAAAAATAAACAAAAAAGTGGAATTGTCCTAAATTTTTGTCCTATTGTCCTATTTTGAAAATATGAAATAGGACAATTTTAGGAGGCTTGAACCCTTGATAATCCTCAAATTGTCCTATTGTCCTAATTGTCCTATGATTTTTTGCTAATATATATAAAAAAATTTTTTTGCTGTTTTGTGATGGTGGATTTTTGATAGGTAAAATCTTACAAAAAGACCAAAGAAAGCAGAATGTAAAAAAGCATTGTGGATAGAAAAAGAAAATGCAGAAATTGCGGACGCTATAAAAAAGGGTAGTTTTTAAACCAACCACACAGAGAGTAACGGAATATGTACAGTAGAGCAACTCGAGAACAGTTTGCCATTGCTTACGCACGCACAGGCAAGGCAAATAAAGCATTAATACACGTATTAGGCAAAGAACGAGCCGAGCGAATGAAGCCTCACACACTAAGAGCAAGAGCAAGTGATTTATTAAATCATTATGAGGTGGTGGAATTAATTGAGCAAGAGAAGGCAGAAATGCAAAAACGGGGCGAAGTCTTGCCACACTATCAGGGCAGAACGTGGCGAAGTGATTTATATTGCAAAGATAAGCCAGAAGCAGAACCAAAATCAACACCAACACCAAGAATAACCCTTGCAGACATTAAAGGCGGTAAAATGCTATTGCGGGCTTTACAGGGTGTTATCGTAAGGCAAACAAGGGTAACCCAATTATAACGCTGTATTAGTTCGAATTATGGTAATCGGATCACTATTAAAACCCCAAGGATTAAAGCGAGGAAAACATCAGATCCACCACTAAAACACGATATTTTTATATGTCTTGTAAAACGCTACAGGCTTAAAAATGATGAACTTTGTCAGCAGTACGAGCGAGAAAGATCTGTTTTGCAAATTAACATTTCATTTCGCAGTTTGAGCGGTATCAAATTTGTATAATTAACCTTTAATTGATCACCCTATAAACCCTTACTAGGCAAGTAAAACGGCTATAAAAACACTAAATACGATCACCCAAATAAATAGCTTTTAATAGGAAGATGATGATGCCTAGAAATTCAAAAAATTGCCAAAAACCGCGAGTCCGTAACCCCGTGGAAAGCGTACCCCGTCTGGGAGTACCTTAATGTATAGGGCGGGTAAAAAGTTCAGTGAAAAAGCCCATGCAACCGCCCCTGGAACTCCAGATTATCGCTATTACAGTTTTTACTGGCTTTTATTAATATGCAAAATTGCATATCTATTGAATGTAGGTATAAATGGATTAAAAAATAAACAAAAATAGAGGTCACTTTGAATAATTGTACTAGAAAATGTACTAGAAAATGAGGTGTTAAAAATTAATATCCTTATAAATCAATATGTTAATTGTTAAATTCAACTCCCATGACCTCCGCCATTACAAACTTCTATCAATTTAATATTTTTTATATTTAACTAAATCAACCCTATCAATAAACTTTGGGCTATCCACAATCGGATAGCCCGATGTAATCATTACTGTTTATTTAAGATCATCAATAACTAAATAAACTTGTTTCACTGGACCATGGACACCAACCACTTTGACTAATTCAATATCCGCAGTCGAACTTGGACCTGAAATAATATTAATGCAGGATGGCATCCGTTCCCCTTGCTGTGCTTTCTGATGTAAAACCTCAGCCAACTGTGCCACTCGCGGTAGAATTTTACTTTTCTCTACGACAATGATTGAAACTTCTGGCAATAAGCTAACTGAACGACCATTCTTCGCACTGGCATACAGTACCACGCCTCCAGACTCAGTTAATCCATATTCCGCAAAAGCAACGCCAATTCTGGCCTTAGCTGCAAAATGACGACTTTCATCTCCGGCTTCTGGTGACCAAATATGTGTTGTATAGTGCTGTGCAATTGCATCAATCAAGCCATATTGATACAAACGTTGATCATCAGTAAATATGATCTCTTGATTTTCCTCTGCATATTTTCTACATAGCTGTAAAAAACATTCTTTTGCTTCTGCAACAGTAGTGAGTTGGCAATCTACCCCCGCAACCTGAATCGATGTATCAATAAAATTTGCACATCGTTCATCTATACTTAATTCCGTTAAACGTGTTTCAGGATATTGGTTGACTTGATGATAATTGCCTACAACCTCTGTACGAAACTGATCACGCCCAAATTGTTTCGCTAAATGCGCTAGAAATCTCTGTCTATTTTGTTGATCTAGCATGGGTTACTCCTTTTTTAACGATTCTTAAACCAAGTACGGAAACTTTCACCGTCTGCTTGCGGTAGATCTCTGGCTTTTGTCCATTCACCAATTACCCCAAACTGTAACGGCATTTTTCCGTCTTTAATCAATAAATTAGCCATCTTCGCTCCCATTACCATACCGACTTTCCAAAAAGCTGGATGGCTATTGACATAAGTGAATCCTTTCATTGTGAGACGTTCAAGTTTGTTAGTTAAACCAAGTTCTACGATATTACGGCGATGTTTTAATAATAATTGAGCTAATGGAATTTCAACGGGACAAACAGAATTACACGCGGTACAAAGTGAACAAGCATATGGCAAATCTTTAAACTGTTCATAACCACCAAGAATTGGTGATAATACTGAACCAATTGGACCGGGATAAATCGAACCATAGCCATGCCCGCCAATTTGACGATAAGCAGGACAGATATTCATGCAAGCACCACAACGAATACAGCGTAAGACATCTTGAAATTCTGAAGCTAATGCTTTAGAACGGCCATTATCTACAATCACTAAATGGAACTCTTCCGGACCATCAATTTCACCTGCTAAACGAGGTCCTGTCAGCCAGGTGTTATAAGAGGTCAAACGTAAACCGACAGCACTTCTCGCTAATAATGTAATTAAGACATCAACCTCTTTAAATGTAGGAGCAATACGTTCCATTCCCATGACAGCAATATGTGTTTTTGGGCAAGTCGTCGCTAACCGCAAATTTCCTTCATTGGTGACCAGACATACGCTACCTGTTTCAGGTACAGCAAAATTACATCCACTAATACCAATATCTGCATTAAGAAATTCATCTCGAATATGTTCACGAACAAAACGCGTCATTTCTTCTGGTGTAGAAGACCCTTGATATCCTAATTTTTCATGGAACACTTTACGAACTTGTTCACGATCTTTATGAATAGCGGGAACAACAATGTGTGAGGGCTTATCTTCTGCAACTTGCAAAATATATTCCGCTAAATCGGTTTCAAAAACACGAATACCTTCTGCCTCCAACACGTGATTTACGCCGATTTCTTCCGTGACCATCGACTTAGATTTCACAACACGTTTAGCATTTTTTTCTTTTGCCACATTCAAAATATAATTTGAGGCTTCTTCTGCTGTTTGGGCAAAAAATACATGTCCCCCATTTTCTGTGACTTTTTCCGATAGCTGATAGAGATAAGCATCAAGGTTTTCAATCACATGATTACGGATTTCTTTAGCGAGATCACGCCACTCATCCCAATGCCCTAATTCTTCCACCATTTTTTGCCGATTTGCTCCAATACGCTCTTGGGCCATCACGACAGCTTTACGCATAATCTCATTATCAATTTCTTGATTAATCCGTGGCTTAAAGGCTTGATTACTGGTACTAATTCCCATAACACATCCTCCTCTCTTAATGGCTCATCAATACTTCGGCAATATGCATTACCTTAACATTATGATGACCTTCTCGATGCAATCGTCCACCAATATTGATCAAACAGCTGACATCCGCCCCAATCAAGTAATCAGGAGCAACTTCCATAATATGTTGGCTTTTTTCTTTAACCATTTCGCCTGAAATTTCTGCCATTTTTACCGAAAATGTACCGCCAAACCCACAGCAAGTTTCTTGATTATGAATCGGTAATAATTCCAAACCTTCCACGTTACGTAACAATTTTAATGGCTCTTCCTTAACACCAAGTTTACGGAAAAGACTGCAAGATGGGTGGTAAACAGCTTTACCTTCAAGACGAGCTCCAACATTCTCAATATGTAACTGATTAACAATAAAGTCGGTTAAATCATAAAAACGTCCACTAAGATGTTTGGCTCGTTGATACCATTCAGAATCGTTATCAAAATATTGTGCATAATTTTTGATGGCATAAACACAAGAACCTGCTGGAGCAACAATCGGATAATCATTTACTTCAAAGGTTTCAATAAGATTTTTTATACTAGGTATTGCATCTTTGACATAACCGCCATTGAGTGCAGGCTGTGAACAACATCCTTGTTTTTCGAGAAAAGTAATAGAACAGCCAAGTTTTTCAAGCAATAACACACTCTGTTTTGCAACATTGGCTTTGACTGTATCTGCAATACAAGTCACATAGAAATTGATATTCATAGTTTGCTCCAAGCAGAACACATCTCGTGGTCATCACGGGCAACGCGAGAGTAGTAAAGTAAATTTAGATAGGAGTTAAACGCAACCAAGGCTACGTAAAATCCGATCACCAATGATTGGAAGAGGTTAAACAATAGGTTTTATTCGGCTCGAAATATCTAATACTCTATATAAAGGTTATACAGATAGCCAATCTACAATAGGTAGTTTTCAATAAAGTATTGGATACCACGGAAGTGAAATTAACGACAAGAATTAGAAAAGAATACACCATTTGTAGTAAAGAGTGGGCTAAATAGCCTAAATAAACTTTGGTAATCCCTCACCTTGTGTTCGTACTATCGTACTCACCACCATCCAATTGGAGCCATTCTATCACAACTTATTCACATTTGTGAAGAACCACATAAAATGAGAAAAAATAATGAAATGCCCGAAAAAAAATCACATAAAGTGAGAAATTTTAATGTCCGTTAAAA
>NZ_JAQIBB010000127.1:0-6385 GCF_027920745.1 Gallibacterium faecale
CGATAATTTCCTTTTTAATTTAAAATCTGCAACTCAATATTGAGTTGCAGTTGTTACAATTATTTTGCTTTGCGAGCTTCAATTACAGCAGTTGCTACGCTAGCTGGTGCTTCAGCATATTTCAATGGTTCCATTGAGTATGAAGCACGACCTTGAGTTTGTGAACGAAGATCAGTTGCATAACCAAACATTTCTGATAATGGAACTTCTGCATTGATCTTAGTAACAAATTCGTTGCTTTCTTGGCCATTTACTAGTGCACGACGACGGCTTAAGTCACCAATTACGTCACCCACATAGTCAGCAGGAGTTTCAACTTCTACTTTCATAATTGGCTCAAGTAATACTGGGTTCGCTTTAGCAAACGCTGCTTTAAATGCGATTGATGCTGCTAATTTGAACGCCAATTCTGATGAGTCCACATCATGGTAAGAACCGTAGTGTAAACGTACACCGATATCTACTACTGGGTAACCCGCTAAAGGACCAGCTTTAAGTTGCTCTTGGATACCTTTATCAACAGCTGGGATGTATTCACCAGGGATAACACCACCTTTAATTTCGTTAACAAATTCGTATCCTGGACCTTCTGGATCTAATGGGTAAAGGTCGATCACCACGTGACCATATTGACCACGACCACCAGATTGTTTTGCGTGTTTACCTTCAACATCATTAACACGTGTACGAATAGTTTCACGGTAAGCAACTTGTGGTTTACCAATGTTAGCTTCCACTTTGAACTCACGACGCATACGGTCAACGATAATATCTAAGTGTAACTCACCCATACCAGAAATAATGGTTTGACCAGATTCTTCATCCGTTTGAACACGGAATGAAGGGTCTTCTTGTGCAAGACGACCTAATGCTAAGCCCATTTTTTCTTGGTCAGCTTTAGTTTTTGGTTCTACCGCAACAGAAATTACTGGCTCTGGGAATTCCATACGTTCTAGGATGATTGGATTTTCAGGATCACATAATGTGTCCCCAGTAGTAACATCTTTCAAACCAATCGCCGCTGCAATATCCCCTGCACGAACTTCTTTGATTTCTTCACGTTTATTTGCGTGCATTTGAACAATACGACCAAAACGTTCACGTTTTTGTTTCACAGAGTTCATTACAGTATCGCCAGAGTTTACTACACCAGAGTAAACACGGAAGAAGGTTAAGTTACCTACGAATGGGTCAGTTGCAATTTTGAACGCTAATGCTGAGAATGGTTCATCATCATTTGCGTGACGTTCACCCTCTGTTTCATCAAGGTTAATACCTTTGATTGCAGGAACGTCGGTTGGTGCTGGTAAGTAATCTACTACTGCATCAAGCATTGCTTGAACACCTTTGTTCTTAAACGCAGAACCACAAGTAATAAGAATAATTTCATTCGCTAATACACGTTGACGTAATGCTGCTCTAACTTCTTCTTCAGTTAGCTCTTCACCGCCAAGGTATTTTTCCATTAATTCTTCAGAAGCTTCTGCTGCTGATTCAATAAGATTTTGGTGCCATTCTTCTGCTAAGTCTTGTAATTCAGCAGGAATATCTTCATAAGTGAAAGTCATACCTTGATCAGCTTCATTCCAGTTGATCGCTTTCATTTTAAGAAGGTCAACAACACCTTTGAAATTGTCTTCTGCACCGATTGGTAATTGAATTGGTACAGCAGTTCCGCCTAAGCGGGTTTTAATTTGTTCAACAACACGTAAGAAGTTTGCACCTGTACGGTCCATTTTGTTCACGAATGCAATACGTGGAACACCATATTTGTTAGCTTGACGCCATACAGTTTCAGATTGAGGTTGAACACCACCTACCGCACAGTAAACCATTACCGCACCATCAAGAACACGCATTGAACGTTCTACTTCGATAGTGAAGTCCACGTGTCCCGGAGTATCGATAATGTTGATACGGTGTTGTGGGAATTGTTTTGACATACCTTGCCAGAAGCAAGTTGTTGCCGCAGAGGTAATTGTAATACCACGTTCTTGTTCTTGTTCCATCCAGTCCATGGTAGCTGCACCATCATGAACTTCACCGATTTTATGGCTTACACCGGTATAGAAAAGAATACGTTCTGTGGTAGTTGTTTTACCTGCGTCGATGTGAGCACTAATACCGATATTACGATAGCGCTCAATTGGAGTAGTACGTGCCACGATTATTTCCTCTCGCTAGGCTTGAAAAGATGAACCAGCAAGTCTTAACTTTAAGACTTGCTGCATAAAGTAAATTACCAACGGTAATGAGCAAATGCTTTGTTAGCCTCTGCCATACGATGAACGTCTTCACGTTTCTTAACTGCAGCGCCTTTATTTTCTGCCGCATCTGATAACTCGTTTGCTAAACGTAATGCCATAGATTTGTCACCACGTTTACGAGCTGCTTCAACAATCCAACGCATACCTAATGCATTACGACGGACTGGACGAACTTCTACTGGTACTTGGTAAGTAGAACCACCAACACGGCGAGATTTAACCTCTACAGTTGGACGAACATTTTCTAATGCTGCTTCAAAAGCTTCCAAATGATCTTTACCAGTTCTTTGTGCTAATGTATCTAAAGCAGTATAAACAATTTTTTCAGCGATAGATTTTTTACCATCTACCATTAAAACATTAATAAATTTTGCAAGTAATTCTGATCCGAACTTTGGATCTGGAAGGATCTTGCGTTGACCAATCACACGACGACGTGGCATGGCTTTTTCTCCGTATATTAAATCTTCAGGTTATCCAAAACTCTATTTCTGGAGTCTTGTATGCTATCTATGTTCTAAATTAAACGTTTGGCCTTACTTAACGGAGATCCATTAAGCTTTAGGACGCTTCACGCCGTATTTAGAACGACCTTGTTTACGATCTTTTACGCCTGCGCAGTCTAATGCGCCACGTACGGTGTGGTAACGCACACCTGGTAAGTCTTTAACACGACCGCCACGAATTAATACAACGGAGTGTTCTTGTAAGTTATGACCTTCACCACCGATATAAGAGGTTACTTCATAACCATTAGTTAAACGAATACGACATACTTTACGTAATGCTGAATTCGGTTTTTTAGGTGTAGTAGTGTACACACGAGTACACACGCCACGTTTCTGCGGGCAAGCCTCTAGTGCAGGAACGTTGCTTTTTACAACCTTCTTCACACGCGGTTTGCGTACTAGCTGGTTGATAGTTGCCATTAAAAAGCTCCAGTTTAAATAAAAAATAATTCACTATTGAATGTTAAATTAACCCCATTCCATAGAAGAATGGACGACGCATTCTATTCTTTAACGATTGGCATGTCAAGGTTTTACCCACCTTGATTATCAAAGACTCATTTGAGGATGATATTCTTCGGTTAGCTTGACTAAATCAGCTAAAGTGATCAGCAAAAAATTCGTGTGTTGTGTCGAAAAATAGCTCAATAAATCTCGAGCCACAACATCATTTTCTAAAAGATAGTAGTGAGATATGGGTTGAAAAATAGTGGGATATTTAATCGGCAATAATACGCCATCTTGCCAACACAACAAGGCATCCTGCTCTGTAATATTTGCAATGAGTGCTTGAAGTTGCTGTGGGTCATAATGATGATGCGATAGGGTGTAAAACATAAATAACCTAATTAAAATGTTAAAACTTTTTCTGCTTGACGTAAAATCTGGAATAAATCAGATTTCTCTACGATATTGACCGACAAAAGTAATTTCTTATCGGTTAATTGGTAACGCAACAGATCTTCTTTACTCACAAAACACTGCTCAATTTCATAAAGTGTTAATAACTTTAACATAGACGATGTTTCTTTTTGTAACAGTATCTCTGCCTTCTGTTCTGCCAATAAATTTAAAACCCCATCATGTAAAAAGAACACACCAATTTCATCTTCATCACAATACGCTGATAACGCCAATAATGCATCTATTCCTTCTCTTACTTTGCTATTACCATAAGGTGCTTGCGTAAAAACAAAAGCGACTTTCATTTCAGCTCCTTAAAAAGTAATCACGCGATCAGCAGTTAAGACAGCTTGACTAAACTCACCTAAGCCAGCTAAGACAAATCCCTCAGCAAGGTTATTTTGTGAGCCAGTGAACGAGGTTTCTTCATTGACGATCCCACGCCGTTGTGATGCTGCAATGCAAAGATAAAGTGGAAATTGATATTGTTGTGCTAATTGTTGCCAATGTTTAATTAAATGAAACTCATCATTTGCTGGATAAACAAAAGCATTTCCATGGCTAACGCCAGCTTGAGAGAAAAAAACTTGCTCAATAGTATGTCCTGCCTGTAATAAAGTTTGAGCAAATTGATAAGCTAAAAAACTTGCTTCAGAACCATAGACAGGTTGAGTAACAGACAAAACATAACGCATTATTTTTGATCATCCTGCTTAATTTGGCGGATATACAAATAAACTGTATGACGAGAAATACCTAAACGTTCCGCAACTTGATTGATTGCATCTTTAATATCAAAAATTCCTTTCTCAAATAAAGAAACTACTATCTGTTTATTCTTATTATTATTGGATACATTACGGTCGTTGGTTACATCTTCAATTGTCTGCTCTACTGTTTGAGCAACTAATTCTTCTACAGAAGAGGCAAAATTGACTTCTGATGAACTTTCTTCCTGTTCATGAGTTGGAACAAACCCTTGTACAAATTCGGAAACAGGTACATTTAAGTTAATATTGATACAAAGTAACCCAATAATCCGTTGCTGAGAATTACGAATTGCAATACTAATAGACTTCATCAAACCGTTACTTTTCGCACGAGTAAAATAAGGTTGAGAAACACTATCTGTTTTCATCTGATGCAAAGAACGTAACGCAAGATCAGTAATTGGAGAACCCACTTTGCGATTGGTATTATGCCCATTAGCAATACAAATTGCCGAATGTTTTAAATTTTCTAGCGAGTGCAACACAATCTCACAATGTCCACCAATTAACGCTGCAATACCTTCAACGACAGGAATATAAGATTGCAAAATATCATGATCTTCTTTACTAAATGGTTGTTCTTCTTGTAAGAAAATCTCATCATCTAAATTCATAGCCACTCCAAAGTAAAAAAGAGTAACGGACATTACTGTCCGTTCCCTTTCTATTTTTTATAATAATTACTTATTATTTGATTTCACATCCAATAATTCGATATCAAAAATTAATGTTGAATTTGGTGGAATTTGACCAGTTTGTTGATCACCATACGCAAGATTTGGAGGCAATACTAATTGAATCTTACCGCCTTTTTTAATCAAGCTAATCCCTTCTACCCATCCAGGAATTAATTGATTTAATTGAAACTCAATTGGTTGGTTACGTTTATATGAACTATCAAATTCTGTACCATCAATTAATGTTCCACGATAATTTACTTTTACTGTATCTGTTGGATTTGGTGTTGGGCCTTCACCGGCTTTTTCAATACGATAAAGAATACCTGATTCCGTTTTTTTCACGCCTTCTTGTTTAGCGTATTTATCACGATACTCTTTACCTTTTTGTTCATTTTCTTTTGCAACTTTTTCTAATTGAACTTGCGTCGCTTTAGTAAGCTGTTCATCTAATGCTTGTAATTGTTTTTGTAATGCTTCATCAGATAATGTAGTTTTCCCCATTAAAGTGTCTTTCACACCTTCTAGGATTTTGCTGTTATCATACTTAATTAGCGATTTTTGAGAATCCAAAGATTGTTGGATATTTTTCCCCATAAACACCCCAATCGCATAAGAAGAATCTTCAATAAACTTCTTATCTTTTAATTGAGAATCCTCTGCTAAACTTTGACCGCTAACAGCTAAGAAAACTAATCCAGAAAGAAAGGCAATTTTATTAATGGAACGCATAATTGTTTGTTCTCCATAGAAAAAATAATAGATTTATCACTGCTTTAATTTTAGTGAATAGGGTAAAATGATTTTTTAAAATATACAATATTTATTTAATGTTTAAACTAAATTATTAAACTTTCAACTCATCAACATAATATCAGTTTCAAACCAATTAAGGATTTAATGATGAACAGCGAACTTCATCCATTATTGCAACGTATCGATGAATTAGAAATGAAAGTTGCATTTCAAGAAAATACGATTGAACAGCTTAATCAATCCCTCATAGAACAACAATTTATTCTTGAGAAAATGCAAATACAACTTCGCTATCTAGCACAAAAATTAAAAGATATGCAACCTTCTAATATTGCAACTCAAGCAGAAGAAACGCCTCCGCCACATTACTAAATCGGGTTAATTTTAATGGACAAGAAAAAGCCTCCGCTGTGATCTGCACCCCAAAAGTTGGACTTATTATCCAACAACATACAGAGGTGCAGATTTTTTATGACCAAATATAACCAAAACTTTAAACATCC
>NZ_JAQIBB010000128.1:0-6204 GCF_027920745.1 Gallibacterium faecale
CAAAATTTATTATCGGTGCTCACCATGCCACCTGAATGATATGTGAAGCTAGGTCTTTATCGAATAGTAGAAAAAAACATATGTTTCACGTGCAATTTGTCATTATCTTATTTTGCATTATTACTTCACTCCTTATCAGTTAAGTTATCTAGTTGTCCTTACTAACATTAATGTCAGTTTTTTGTCTGATAATTGTCATGGTTAAACCTTTTATAAAGTGAGAATATCCATAGTGCGTTAAATTTAATTTATGCTGTTCGCTTATTTTTAACGTTTTATTTATGATGTGATATGAATTTTATTAATAAGAGGTTTCTATGTATGAATTCTGTCAAGATTTTGCGAGAAAAAAATGGCTGGACTCAAGAGACATTAGCGGAACTAACAGGGTTATCTACACGTACAATCTATCGAGTGGAAAAGGGAGATCGTGTTGGTTTGGAAACTTGGGCAGCTTTAGCCACAGTATTTCAGGTCAGTATTACGACTCTACAACAACCACCAGTGGAAGATGAGGTACACTCTATGATTACACCTGAAATAAAAACAGCATTAAAGAAAGTACGCCGAATAAGAGATTTTTATATTCAATTGAGTATTTATGTTGTTATAAATCTTTTGCTATTTCTAATTAATTTAATAGTAACACCAGATTATTGGTGGGTAATTTGGGTTATTGTTGGATGGGGAATAGGTATATTGATTAAAGCTTTTCGTATATGGGTAGTTCCTATGTGGTTTGATGATGAGTGGGAGAGGGAAAAAGTTGAACAACAGTTAAATAAAAAATTATAAACATTTTCTTAATTAGGATGATCGCTTTAGCGATCATCTAATTTTTTATAAGAATATGAAATCATTAGATAACCAATAATTAGCTAAAAAATACTTGTCAAATGTAAAATAAACAGTATTATAGCCGTCTAGAAGTAAAAACATCTATTTAATAACCTCTCTTTAATGTTTTCTACTTATTTAAGATAAAGATAAATTGAAATTTACTACTTAAATTTTAATAAGGAATTTTTATGTCAAAATATTTATTTACTTCAGAATCTGTTTCTGAAGGACATCCAGATAAAATTGCAGATCAGATTTCAGATGCAGTATTAGATGCTATTTTAGAACAAGATCCAAAAGCGCGTGTTGCTTGTGAAACTTATGTTAAAACCGGGATGGCTTTAATTGGTGGTGAAATTACTACATCTGCATGGGTTGATATTGAACACCTCGCTCGCCAAGTAATTTGTGATATTGGCTATACCTCGTCAGAAATGGGATTTGATGGACATTCCTGTGCAGTATTAAATGGTATTGGTAAACAATCTTCGGATATTAATCAAGGCGTTGATAGAGAGAATCCTTTAGATCAAGGTGCTGGTGACCAAGGTATCATGTTTGGGTATGCAACGAATGAAACAGAAGTATTAATGCCGGCACCAATTACTTATGCTCACCGTTTAATGGAAAAGCAAGCTGAAGTCCGTCGTAGTGGTGTTTTGCCTTGGCTACGCCCTGATGCAAAAAGCCAAATTACTTTTATCTATGAAAATGGAAAGATCCAAGGTATTGATACAGTTGTCCTTTCAAGTCAGCATGCAGATAGTGTTAGCGATAAAGATTTACGCGAAGGCATTATGGAAGAAATTATTAAACCAGTATTACCTGAGCAATGGCTGTCAGCAAATACTAAATACTTTATCAATCCAACTGGTCGCTTTGTAATTGGTGGCCCGATGGGGGATTGTGGTTTAACAGGGCGTAAAATTATTGTTGATACTTATGGTGGTGCAGCTCGTCATGGCGGTGGAGCATTTTCGGGTAAAGATCCATCAAAAGTGGATCGTTCTGCGGCATATGCAGCTCGTTATGTTGCAAAAAATATCGTTGCAGCAGGTTTAGCTGATCGTTGTGAAATTCAATTATCCTATGCGATTGGTGTTGCAGAGCCGACTTCTATTATGATTGAAACTTTTGGTACAGGTAAAGTTGATAATGAAGTATTGGTTAATGCGGTACGTGAGCATTTTGATTTACGTCCGTATGGTTTAATCAAAATGTTAGATCTTATTCAGCCAATTTATCGCCAGACTGCTGCATATGGTCACTTTGGACGTGAACAATTCCCTTGGGAACGCACGGATAAAGTCGATTTATTACGTAGTTATTTAAAATAAGTAATAAGTTTATTTAAAGTAAAAAGCTTCTTATTCCTGTAGGTTTAAGAAGCTTTCTTTTTTGGATATATAAAATTATTTTTTCGGTAGGATGATTGTGGGTTCATCACTTGGACGGTAAAGCACCAAAATATGGCCAATGCGTTGTACTGCGCAAGCCCCTGTTTCACGAACAATAGCTGCAGTGACGAGTTCTTTATCATCGCGTTCAACACCGGAAATTTTTACTTTAATGAGTTCATGGTGATTTAAGGCATTATCAATTTCAGCAATAACACCTTCAGTTAAGCCATTTCCACCTAAAAGTACTACTGGGTTTAAGTGATGTGCTAATCCTTTTAAGTATTGTTTTTGTTTAGTTGAAAGAGTCAATGACATAAGGATCCTTTAAGTAATATCTAAAAACGTATTATTTTAAACATTTATCGAAAAAATAGAAAGAAAATCCCGTAAAATTACTGGATTGACATCTTATTAGACGAGAATCAGATATAATTGTATTACCTATTATTGTATTCGTTGAATTTACATCACTTTACCTTGAAATTTAGGTAACAATCATCATATAGTATCGGTATTTTTTGATATCAAAGTAAAAATTTTAATTTTAGTAGTTATGGGTAAGAAAAAACGTTCTGCTAGCTCTACTCGTTGGCTCAACGAACATTTCAAAGATAAATTTGTTCAGCAAGCTCACAAACAAAAATTACGTTCAAGAGCTTATTTCAAATTAGATGAAATCCAAAAAACAGATAAGTTATTTAAACCAAATATGACAGTGGTTGATTTGGGAGCAGCACCTGGTGGTTGGTCACAATATGTTGTTACTCAAATTGGGCAGAAAGGACGAGTCATTGCGTGTGATATTTTGGATATGGATCCAATTGTTGGTGTTGATTTTTTGCAAGGTGATTTCCGTGAGGAAAACGTGTTGAATACGCTCCTTGAAAAAATTGGCGAGAGTAAAGTTGATGTTGTGATGTCTGATATGGCGCCTAATTTTAGTGGTATGCCTTCGGTAGATATCCCTCGTGCAATGTACCTTGTTGAATTAGCTTTGGATATGTGTAAGCAAGTGCTTGCTACACGTGGAAGTTTTGTGGTGAAAGTGTTTCAAGGAGAAGGATTTGATGAATATCTACGAGAAATTCGCTCATTATTTACCAATGTGAAAGTTCGAAAACCAGAGGCGTCTAGAGATCGTTCTCGGGAAGTATATATTGTTGCGACAGGTTATAAGCTTTAACCACTACTGCTAACTAGTTTTTTAACCAAACCAAAAGGACGAGGATTTACCTTGAAAAATAATAATATGCTTAAAAATATCATGCTTTGGAGTGTTGTAGCTGTTGTTCTGATGACAGTTTTCCAAGGTTTTTCTAGTAGTTCACGAGATTCGATGGACTATTCTACTTTTATTACTGATATTGGTAATAATCAAATATCTGAAACAGTTTTTGATGGTAATGAAATTACTGTAACAAAGAAAAATGGCGATAAATATCAAACAGTAATGCCGCTATATGATGACAAGGTACTGGACGATTTATTAAAGAAAGACGTTAAAGTGTCTGGTACACCGCCTGAAAAACGTGGATTATTTGCACAAATTTTAATTTCGTGGTTCCCAATGTTACTGTTGATTGGGGTTTGGATCTTCTTTATGCGTCAGATGCAAGGCGGTGGTGGCGGTGGCGCCCTCAAATTTGGTAAAAGCCGTGCCAGAATGATGACTCAAGAACAAATTAAAACAACTTTTGCTGATGTGGCAGGATGTGATGAAGCAAAAGAAGAAGTTGGAGAGATTGTTGATTTCTTGAGAGATCCAAGTAAATTCCAAAAATTAGGTGGGAAAATTCCAAAAGGTATCTTAATGGTAGGGCCTCCAGGAACAGGGAAAACTTTATTAGCAAAAGCAATCGCTGGTGAAGCTAAAGTTCCTTTCTTTACTATTTCAGGTTCTGATTTCGTAGAAATGTTTGTTGGAGTTGGTGCTTCTCGCGTGCGTGATATGTTTGAACAAGCGAAAAAAGCAGCGCCATGCTTAATCTTCATTGATGAAATTGATGCTGTTGGTCGCCAACGTGGTGCTGGTTTAGGAGGCGGGCATGATGAGCGTGAGCAAACCTTAAACCAAATGTTAGTTGAAATGGATGGTTTTGAAGGAAATGAAGGAGTAATTGTTATTGCTGCAACTAACCGTCCTGATGTATTAGATCCAGCATTAACTCGACCAGGTCGTTTCGACCGCCAAGTCGTTGTAGGTTTGCCAGATGTACGTGGTCGAGAACAAATTTTAAAAGTGCATATGCGTAAAATCCCAATGGGTAACGATGTAGATCCAATGACGATTGCTCGTGGTACACCAGGATATTCAGGTGCGGATCTTGCTAACTTAGTGAATGAAGCCGCATTATTCGCAGCACGTACAAATAAACGTTTGGTTACTATGATCGAATTTGAGAAAGCAAAAGATAAGATCAATATGGGGCCAGAACGTCGTACGATGATGATGACGGATAAACAAAAGGAATCAACTGCTTATCATGAAGCGGGTCATGCAATTGTTGGCTATTTAGTGCCAGAACATGATCCTGTACATAAAGTTACGATCATTCCACGTGGTCGTGCTTTAGGGGTGACTTTCTTCTTACCTGAAGGAGATCAAATTAGTATTAGTCAAAAACAATTAGAAAGTAAACTTTCTACTTTATATGCGGGTCGTATTGCAGAAGAGCTGATTTATGGTGACGAGAATGTTTCAACTGGTGCATCTAATGATATTCAAGTGGCAACAAATATTGCTCGTAAGATGGTAACTGAGTGGGGATTCTCAAGTAAATTAGGGCCAATTTTATATGCAGAAAATGAAGGCGAAGTTTTTTTAGGCCGTTCAATGGCAAAAGCGAAACATATGTCTGATGAAACTGCGCATACAATTGATGAAGAAGTGCGTGATATTGTATCTCGTAATTATCAACGAGCAAGACAGCTATTAATTGATAATATGGATATTTTACATGCAATGAAAGATGCATTAGTGAAATATGAAACGATTGATGAACCTCAAATTAAACAATTAATGGAACGTCAAGAAGTGACCCCACCAGCAGGATGGGTTGAAAAAACTAAACCTAACCAAAATTCAGAGAAAAAAGATAAAACAGATGAAGAAGTAAAAGAAACTTCAGAATCTAAAGATGATGATTCTCAAGAAGCATAGTTAGTGAAAGTATAAAATAGAAATGGGGCTTGGTAGCCCCATTTTTATTGTTGTTTCCATTGTAAAATATTTTCGATAATATCGAGCAGTTTATCCCTGTCTTCTTTGTTTAATTGAGCAAGCTTTTTAGCTAATCTATATTCTTGATCTTCTAATCGTTCACTATTTTTAACGAGTAAATCAGCTACGTTGCAACCAAAAATCTCAGCAAACTCAAATAGCCTGATGACATTTAGTACGATTGTCCCTCGTTCCATTCTAGAGATAGCATCATTACTTACCCCGATAATTTCAGCTAATTGAGATTGTGATAAATTTGCTGCTTTTCGATATTTAGCAATGGCTTTTCCAATAGATTTTGCAATATCTGAATTATTTTTCGAAACCATATAACCTCCGAAAATAACTATCAAACATTACTTTATGAAAAAGAAGAGGATAAAATTCTTGACTATGAGAGTTTTATGTCTAATATGAAAGAAAGTTTCTTTTGATTGATAAGATCTCTTTTTGACAGGGGGTAATCATCAAACTAAACTTGATTTATCAGCATAAAAAAGAGATGGAGGATAATGATGTCATTTATTAGTAAAACGTTTGGTGGATTGAATAAAAGCTATTATTTAAGGCATTTATTTTTTGGTTTTATTTTATATGCTTTAATGTGTGGATTACTGCTACAAGCAAGTAAAGGGGTTATTGATAGTAAATTAATTACAGCAGTATTAATGCTGACCGTATTACCAGACAGTGCCGTAAAGCCCCGTCCTTTAGGTCGGGGATATAAGGCACAAACGGCGTAGC
>NZ_JAQIBB010000129.1:0-6134 GCF_027920745.1 Gallibacterium faecale
TTTAATGATATTAAAAAAATTTGTACCCAATGGGGATATTGGGCAACACCTCGTTTAGGAACGGAATATCCGAGTATCTCTATTAGCATTCCTATTCCGATTGATGAGAGTAGGCGGAGAATATTGCCTATAAGTGAAGCGTTAGCGGAGAAAATAGACGAATGTGTGCTTGTGATGAGAAAAGTTACACCTGAACTATATGATTTATTTATGGCGACTTATGCTTATCGTTTGCCGATTTACACAGAGTTAGATCGCGATCGTGTTCCTGTCAGAATTGGGCTATTAGAGCGATTTGGGATTTGCAAAGCACAATATTTCAATCAAATCAAAATAGCAGAAACATCATTGAAATTAATGTTAAGTCAAAATAAGTGTGTTTTTCTTGCGTAGTAGATTAATTGTGTGATATATTTATATCACATTAAAAGAGGGTAAAATATGATTAAGAGTTTTAAACATAAAGGATTGGAACAATTCTTCAAAAAAGGAATTACAAAAGGATTGAGACAAGACCACGTGCGAAAGATTAATGGTATTTTATCTCTTGTTGATCGTGCTAATACGGTCGAAGAATTTATTCAATTTTATCAATGTCACGAATTAAAAGGTGACAGAAAAGGAATATATTCAATGACTGTTAGTGGAAATTACCGCATTACATTCGAATTTATTAATGGTGATGCGTATATTTTAAATTACGAAGATTATCATTAAAGGAGGTATTTATGCGTAAACCAGCACATCCAGGTGAAGTATTATTAGATGGTTTTATTGAACCGAACAAAATAAAAGTGTCTGAATTAGCAACCCATCTTGGTTTTTCTCGTGAAACTTTATCAAGAGTATTGCATGGTAAAACTGCAATGACAGCGAACTTAGCTATTGCACTCGAGGAGGCGGGAATTAGTACAGCAAGATTATGGTTGTCTTTACAGACAGATTATGATTTATGGGAATTAAAACAGAAAAGAGAACATCATATCAAACCATTTAATTTTGCTGTTGCGTAAAAATAAGAAATATAGTTGATTTGTCTAGACTAAAAGTATATATTGTTAGCTATAGTGCGGTTTTGCACGCTTGAAACGCACAGATGTTTTTTTCTAACCCTGATCGGAAACGGTCGGGGTTTTTTATTGCCTCTGAAATGGAGGTGGAGAAATGAAAATGCCAGACAAAGATCCTGGAGTGTGGCTCATTATCTGGGCATATCTCCAACAAAATTACAATGCCATTGCGGGTTTCGTGATGGCTTTTTTTATGTCTATGTTACGTGCTTGGTTTTTGCAACAAAAAAGTTCGTATCGTCAACGGATATTAGACGGAGCGATATGTGGAGCATTAACACTCTCGTGTATGTCGTTACTAAATCATTTTGGATTGCACGAAAATTTATCAACCTTTATCGGTGGGATGATTGGTTTTATCGGTGCGGAAAAGATAAGAGAGTTTTTATTTAAATTTATTGCTAAAAAGGTGAGCAAGGATGAGTAAGTTTAAATTTTCAACGACAAGCGAAATGCGCTTAGTTGGGGTACATCCAGATTTGCTTAAAGTAGTACGTACTGCAATCTCTGAATCAGAGTTTGATTTTATGGTCGTTGAAGGGAAACGTAGTAAAGCAAGACAAGCAGAACTTGTTAAAAGTGGTGCAAGTAAGACAATGAACAGTCGTCACTTAACTGGACATGCCGTTGATTTAGCTCCAGTAATAGTTGAGAACGGCAAAACGGTTATTGACTGGAATAATAAAGCTAAATTTAAAGCGTTAGCTGAATTAATTAAGTCAGTCGCTAAGCGTTTTAATATCGATGTTGAATGGGGCGGAGACTGGCGAACTTTTTACGACGGACCACATTTTCAACTCAGTCGCAAAGCATACCCCGACAGGTGAGATATGTTCACAACAAATAAATGGCTATATGTGATAGCGATTATGACATTGTTACTTGTTAGTGTCGTGTATCAATATCAACTGATAAAAGATTTAAAAAACGAAATTGCTAAACAGTCTGACACAATAGCGACACAAAGTGCAACGATTATCCAGCTACACGCAGATATGGCGAACAATCAAAAACTGACACTTGAATTAAGCAAACAAGAATCAGATACAAGGAGTAAATCAGATGATGTTATCAAAAACATATCAGCAGATGACAAAGCAAGTGATGCGTATAACAGTGCTGCTCCTCGTAATATTATTGAGTTCTTGCGCAAGTAAGCCAGTAACAATAGTTCAACCCAAGATCCCAGCAGTGTTGATTGGATATTTAGATAAAACAAGTTTTAATGGTCGTACTTACGGTGATGTAGCTCAGTATGCAGTGATACTTAAGCGTGAACGTGATATTTGTTTGAATCGAATTGATAGAATCAGAGAGTGGCAGGTGCAACATGCTCAACATTAAAAAAGGTACTCCCAGACGGGGTACGCTTTCCACGGGGTTACGGACTCGCGGTTTTTGGCAGTTTTTTGCATTTCTAGGCATCATCATCTTCTAGAATTTTTGAATATTTATTAAGCATTTTTGTTTTTTTGGATTTTGTGATTATGGAAAATTTATTTGATCTTAAATTGAATATCAATCAGATTGCCGAAATCACAGGAATGCACCGTCAAACGGTATCTCAACGGGTTGCTGGATTAACACCAAGCGAGGGGAGCAATAGCAAATTAAAGTTATATCCGCTTGCGGATTTAATCCGTTTAGGACTGCAGGAAAAGAGGACTGCAGATGTTGATTCAATGTCGCCTAATGATCGACGATCTTTTTGGCAAGCTGAAAATGAACGCTTAAAGTATGAGAGGGAGACTGGGGAGCTTATCCCTGCTTATGAGGTCGCCCAAGAAATGAGTATTTTAGCGAAAGCGGTAGTACAACAACTTGAAACTTTACCTGATATTTTAGAAAGAGATGCTGGTTTATCTCCTAGTGCCTTGATAAGAGTGCAACAAATTATTGATGACATTCGAGATCAAATGGCATTGCATATTCAAGAGACTGAACATAAGGAAGAGTAATGTTTGCATCAGCAAAAGATATTCGCCGAGATATTGCAAATGTGGTGAAAGCACCTAGACGAATGAAGGTTTCTGAAGCAGTCGCAGAGTATATGCGTGTACCGATTGGTGGAGGAAATTCAGTTAAGTGGGATAAACATACAGCAGCTTATATTCTTGAACCAATGGATTGCCTAAGCTCTCGTGAATATGATGCAGTAATTTTTGTTGGTCCTGCTCGAACGGGAAAAACCATTGGTTTGATCGATGGCTGGATTAGTTATTCAATTATTTGTGATCCGTCGGATTTTTTATTGGTACAACTTACACAAGAAAAAGCCAGTGAGCATAGCCGAAAACGATTAGATCGTACATTCCGCTGTTCTCCCGAAATTGCTAAACGACTTAGCCCACGAAAAAATGACAATAATGTTCATGACAAATATTTTCGAGCAGGTAATTTACTGAAAATTGGTTGGCCATCAATCAATGTTTTGTCTTCATCGGATTACAAATATGTAGCCTTAACGGATTATGATCGTTGGCCAGAAGATATTGACGGGGAGGGGGATGGTTTTTCTCTTGCATCAAAACGTACTACAACTTTTATGTCAGCAGGAATGACACTTGTTGAGAGTTCCCCAGGTAAAGATATTGTTGATATTAAACATCAACCAAAATCTAATCACGAAGCGCCACCAACAACAGGTATATTGAGTTTATATAACCGAGGTGATCGTCGCCGCTTTTATTGGCAATGCCCTTATTGTTCAGAATATTTTCAGCCAAGTATGGTAAATATGGTTGGCTTTCGTGATGAGATGGATTTTGTCAAAGCCAGTGAAAATGCCAGATTACAATGTCCACACTGTCAACAGCTTATTAGCCCAGAACTGAAGCGTGAGTTAAATATCAATGGGGTGTGGTTAAAAGAAGGGCAGTACATTGATAAGCAAGGTAACATTCATGGGATAGGGCGTAAGTCTCGCATTGCTTCTTTTTGGTTAGAAGGTCCTGCTGCTGCATATCAAACGTGGGCGCAACTAACCTATAAGCTCCTCAATGCCGAACAGGAATATGAATTAACAGGCAGTGAAGAAACGCTCAAAGCAGTTATCAACACTGACTGGGGATTACCTTATCTACCACGTTCAGCGTTAGAACAACGCCGAACAGATGAATTAATGGAACGCAGAGAACAGTGTGATGAGAAAAGTGTTCCAGATCAATGTCGTTTCTTGATTGCTGCAGTAGATGTACAAGGTGGACGGAATCGTCGATTTGTGGTGCAAATTGTCGGTTATGGTGAAAATGGCGAACGTTGGTTAATCGATCGCTACAATATTTCTCATACATTACCAGATAGCGATGGTGTAATTGAAAAAATCGATCCTCGCAATCCTGATGATTGGGCAATTTTAATTACAGATGTCTTATCTAAACACTACCCGCTTGCGAGTAACCCACAATACCAAATGCCAAAGTAGATAGCGGGGGTGAAGAAGGTGTAACAGATAATGCCTATAAATTTTGGCGAAAATGTCGCAGAGAAGGACTTGCCAAGAAAGTCTATTTGGTGAAAGGAGATAGCACTAAGCGACAAAAATTGATTACGAAAACTTATCCCGATAATACTAGTCGTTCAGATCGACACGCTTCGGCACGAGGTGATGTGCCATTGTATTTATTACAAACAGATTATCTTAAAGATCGTATTAATAATGCTTTAGCACGTCAAACAGAAGGGGCAAATTATATACATTTCCCAAGTTGGATAGGCGAATGGTTTTTTGATGAATTGGTTTATGAGGAGCGCGGTCCTGATGGCAAATGGCGTAAGCCAGGTAAAGGCAATAACGAAGCCTTTGACTTATTTTGTTATGCTCATGCTATCGCCATTTTACGGAGGTATGAACGGATCAAATGGGGTGATGAAAAGCAAGTACCTGATTGGGCGAAATTACCCGAAATTAACCCGAATATTTTAAAAAATTCCACCACAGACCATACTGAAGCAAGTGTGGTAGAAAAAAAGCAAGAGTTACCTCTCAAAGTCAACGCAATGAAAGAGAATGCAAGTTGGCTAACAGGAAAGTCTTATCGAAAAGGAGGGTGGTTGTAAACAGAGTATAAAAATGTAATCTGGTTAATATCATTTTATCGGTCTAGATCGCAAAAATAACAAAAAAGAAAAGTTTTAAAGCCTGTTTACAAAGACAGGCTTTTTTATTATTATCATAAACAAGGTGTCGCAACCTTAACAGCGGTAATCCGCAACCGAAATCCAATGCGGTTTTTTTGTATCTAAAATTTGTGTTTCTCCTTTTTCTTTTCTACACAATTTTTGGCATAAAAAATGGTAATTACAATCTATGATCGAGTGGGCGAGGAATACAATACCTTCGGGGAATAACTCCAGCTTACTGTTAAGCTTGCGAACCGCTCGATCGCCAGTTATCTTCATAAAAAGAAACTGAAATTATTCGCAAAATTAACAGAGGCAATTATGTCAATTCATACTCAAATCCAAACAATCCAGTTCTACAACCAATCTTTAGTTACCTTTGAACAAAACGGCACATATTACACAGCAATGAAACCAATCTGTGAAAACATTGGCTTAGCGTGGAATGCACAGTTATTAAGAATTAAAAGAGATGAAGTACTTTCTAAAGGTATGATCGTGATGATCACACCTACAAATGGCGGTGAACAAGAAATGGTCTGCCTCCCAATCCAATATCTAAATGGCTGGTTATTCGGTATTGATACAAACAGAGTAAAACCAGAAATCAGAGAAACCTTGATCAAATATAAAAAAGAGTGCTATCAAGCACTGCACGATTATTGGTTTAAAGGTAAAGCGGAGAGAACTCAAACAACAGTAGATGATCGCACAGGCTTACGAGATGCGGTTAATATGTTGGTAAGCAAAAAAGGCTTAATCTACTCTGATGCTTATCAATTAGTACATCATCGCTTTAACGTTAAAAGTATTGAAGAATTAAGTAAAGAACAATTACCACAAGCAGTGGAATATGTTCATAAGATTGTACTAGAAGGTGAGCTGATCGAGCCATCAACTTTGCAATTATCAAAGAATACGGAAGCAACATTAGAAATAATG
>NZ_JAQIBB010000130.1:0-6085 GCF_027920745.1 Gallibacterium faecale
TGTCGAAACCTACGTTAAGCGGTAATCCGCAACTGAAATCCGATGCGGTTTTTTTATTATCAACTAAGGAAATAACAATATGGTAGCATTACTTAAACGTTTGACAAATTTAAGTGTAGTGCCTAACGTATTGCAAAGCCCTACACAATACCGTCCAACAAAAAATGGATTCGCAACAGATCGCCAAAAACTGAAAGGCGATGTGAATAAAGTTACTTCTACCTTTAATAGAAATATTCACAAATATGGCAACCAAAAATACTCAGGTTAAGGCTAAAAATTCATCTGGCAATGAAATACATCTTTCTCATAGCCAAACAGATAGCCCCATTCTTGATATAAATTCTCTTGAGAGATTAAATAGCTTTAGACCAGATCTTGTTGATTTTATTATTGCTCAAACTGAAGCAGAAGCTAATAACCGCAGAAAGCGTGAAACTAAAATCGATTGCTTTACTTTTATTGAAAGAATTGGGGCGTTATTACTCGCTGCTGGAATGGCTGTGGGTGGTATTGTTGGTTCTATATATGCTGCAATGAATGGATATGAAAAATTATCTTGGATTATTGCTAGCACTTGTATAGGTTCTCTCGCTATTGCTTTCCTGAAACGAAATAGATAATTGACAATCTCCATATTCTTATTTAATATTTGAATCAAGGCGCTTCAAAACGCCTTGTAAAATATATATAACCGTTATTCACTACGTTAATGTGATTTTTTTGTATCTGAAATTTGTGTTTTCCTTTTCTTTTCTAGCTAATTTCAATACAAAAATAAAACTCAATCTATGGATAGGGTGGTGAGGAAATAACCAATACCCACGCCGTCGTTATATCGGTTTTGAACACCCTATCCACCCAACCTATTCAAAAGGAATATAACAATGAACACTCAAATTTCTACCAAAACAATCTCTTTCTATGGCTCAGAACTAATTACTTTAAAAGTTGGAGATGTTATTTACACAGCCGTCAAACCTATTGTTGAAGCATTGGGTCTGTCTTGGGGTACTCAAAAGAGAAAGCTCATTGAACAAAAAGAAAAATTCAGTTGGGTTCATATGAACTCAACTGGATCTGATGGCAAAACGTATGAAATGCTTTGTATGCCAATTCGTAAATTAAATGGTTGGTTATTTAGTATTAATCCTGAAAAAGTTAGACCAGATTTAAAAGATCGTGTTATTAAGTATCAAGAAGAATGCTTTGAAGCTCTATATAATTATTGGTTTAAAGGTAAAGCAGAACGAGAAATTGATACTATTACTCCAGAAGAACAACGTATGATCCAAAACGCTGTTACAGCTACACACCAACGAACAGGAATGAGTTATGGGGAAATTTGGTCTAGAGTAAAAAATAAATTTGGTGTTGCTAAGTATGAACAAATAAAACGATCAGATCATCATAGTGCAATGATTTATATTGCAAGTATGCCAATAGTAAACCAGCCACTATTAATAAATGGACGAAATCTAGAAGAAACGCTATCGGTAATGGTCGAGCTATACGGCTATTGTTTACACGCTTATGAGATGCAAGAAAAGCTATCTCAACATCCTGATTTAGCAGATAGAATAGATAGCAAAATTGGTGGGCAATACCTCCATAATCTTAGACACCCACTAGAAAACGCAATGACAAAAGCTAAACGCTTTATCAGAAATAACAGTGAAAAGCTGACGATTATTAAAGCGGTAGATCATTTGTTGAATTAATTCGACAAAAAGCAACCGTACTTTATTTTTAGTACGGTTGCAGGAGAATAAAAAATGAAAAGAGATTGGGAGCTTATCCGTAAAATTTTGTTAAAACTCGAACAAAAGGTTGATGATACACCATTAGACAGTGAAAGTATTAAAGGCTTTTCAGTTGATGTGGTGGGGTATCATTATCAGCTATTATCTCAAGCCGAATTGATTTGTATAGAAGATAATTCCACAATGGGCGATGCGGATTTTGTTGCTATTAATTTGACATGGCAAGGACACGAATTTCTTGACAAAATCCGTAGCGACACAGCGTGGAATAAAATTAAACAAATCATTAAAACCAAAGGGATTGATTTATCGTTTGATGCGATCAAGTTAGCAGGGAAAAGTTTATTGATTTCTTTGCTGAAATAGCTTGACTGCCCGTAGGGATGTGGTAGATTTGAAGGTAAGAATAAGGGGGACATATGTTCAAAAAAGAAATTGAGATGCTTAGCTTTTTAGTTGGTGAGATAAAAAGTGTAGTGGTAATCTTTTTTATCTTTCCTCTTATTTTTATTACTGTTGCACTAGGATTTTCTACAGGAGTAATTTGGAAATATTTAGCTGTTTTGTTTATTGTTTTAGTGCTATTAGCAATAATTGCACGTATAGCATTATTTTTCTTAAACAAAAAATGGGAAAAAGAGCAAGAAAAACAAAGAATAGAACAAGCAGAACGCAATAAAGTTAAATACATTATTATTAAGTAATTACTACAACGAATAAAGCCACGCAAAATAGCGTGGCTTTTTTTATAGGTGAAAATTATGACAGGCTCATTAGGTAATCTAAATATTCAACTTAGTCTTGAAACAGTTAAGTTTCAGCAAGCGCTAGAACGTTCTAGTCGGGATACACAGCGTTTTGTTAAACAGTTTCAGGTAAATTTTGCAAATGCTCAGCAAAAAGCAAAGCAATTTTCTGAAAGAACGACAAATTATCTTAATAACATTGAACAAGCCGCTAAAAATATTAATAGCACAACAAAATGGAGTTTTCGTTTTGATAATTTTTCAAGGATTGCTGGGTTTGCGAATCAGTTTGTAAAAGCAGCAGATAGTTATACTGAATTACAAAACCGTATGCGTTTGGTAACTGAAAGTACCGCTCAAATGGTAGCCGCGACCGAATCTGTTTTTGATATAGCTATACAAACTAATCAAAGCCTTAACTCTACTTCTGAAGTGTATCAACGTTTTGCGAAAAATGCGAAACAACTTGGATTAACCCAAACAGAGGTTGCCTCTCTCACAGAAACGGTTTCTAAAGCTGTAGCAATGTCGGGTGCGAGTGCAGCATCTGCTGAAGCCGCATTAATGCAGTTTGGGCAAGCAATGGCTAGTGGAGAGCTGCGAGGTGAAGAACTTAATTCTGTTATGGAACAAACGCCCGGACTTGCGGACGCCATTGCGAAAGGGTTAGGCGTTACGACAGCAGAATTAAAAGCGATGGGGAAATCCGGTGAGTTGACTATTCCTAAAGTAATTAATGCGTTAAAAAAAGCAGAAGAGGCAGTTAATAGTGACTTTGAAAAACGGGTTATTACGGTATCTCAAGCCTTTACTAATTTAGAAACTAATATGGTAAAAACCATTGGTGAGTTAGACAAAGCGAAGGGTATTACACGTATTTTTGCTGACAGTATCAATTTTGCCGCAAATAACCTTGAGATGTTGATAAAGCTAACAGGTGTTTTAGTGGCAGCAGGTGGAATAGCTTTTATTGGACGATATGCCAACGGAATGTTATTAAGTGCCTATAATACGGCTAAAAATACGAAAGAACATTATAACTCAGTAAAAGCAACTTATGACAGTATTAGAGCGAAACGCTTGGAAATGCAGACTATTCAAGCATCTCTAGTAGAACAGATAAAGCAGGCACAAAGTGAACGCACACAATTTGCATTACGTGAACAAATGAAAGTTCAAACGCAGAAAATTATTGCATTGGCAAAACAAGAAGCTCAAGCAAAACGTGAGCTATCAGTAGCAAACAGTTTAGCTTCTAAAGCGAGTGGTGTATTAAAAGGCGCATTGGGTTTACTGGGCGGACCAACCGGTGCCGCAATGTTGGCAGGAAGTGCCTTGTTTTATTGCTCAATGCAGGCAAAAGAAGCACAGCAAAAAGCATTGGATACTGCAAGCGCGAATGAAAGATTAAGAGAAAGCTATGATGGCTTAAGTGCCAGTGCCTTATCGCTAAAAATTGCAGATCAGCTAAAAGATCTTGAGAATTATGAAAAACAGATTACGAGTGTAGAGGCTGAAATTTCAGAAATTCAGACAACGCATTGGCAGTTTGGTTTGGAATTATCAGAGAAAAGCAAGAAAGATTTGGACTTGCTTAGGGACAAGCTACAACAGATCAAAGAAAATCAGGATATTGATTTTTCCGTGTTAAAAAATCAAGTTATTCAATTAGGTGTGTTATTTCTACAAAGCGGGAAAAGTACGGAAGATTTTGCACGCAAACTGAAATTGATGGGAGTAGATAGCAAGCTCATTAACGAGGCTCTTGCGGAGTTGCCGAACAAACTCAAAAACACGACCAAGGAAACAAAAACAGCGGAACAAGCTGTGTTAGACTTAAAAAAAGCACAAGAAGCACTGACTAAAAAATCAGATGATCTAAGAACAAAATTAGAGGTATTAAGGCTCAAAAATCAAGGGCACGCCAAAGCCTCATTTGTTTTGGCAGGGCTTTATGATGTGCTTGGTGAAAAAGGGGCTAAATACTCAGAAGTCTTAAATGCAATTGCAAGAGGGGATGTAGCAGCGGCTGAAAGTGCAGCGAAAGCGATAAACCTTTCCGCAGAGCAGCTTAAAACAATGCAGGCTATGGGCAAGGAAATTGGTCAATTATTCAGTAGCGATCAAGAAACGCAAACACTTGAAAAAGAGCTGAAAGTAAAAGCAAAAGGTACGAAAACAGACTATACCAAACAATACACCGATCAGCTGACCGAAATGCAAAACCGCATTGCACAGCTAAGAGCTGATACTGAGGATATTAAGCTGTTCGGTGAACCTAGCCAATATCAAGAGTTTAATAAACTACAACAAGACATCACCGCCAATGCAGAAAAATATGTAGCCTATGGTGTAGAAGGTGTAGCGAAACTGAAAGAAATGGCGCGTCAAATTGATAGCGAAACGCAGAAAAAAGCGATTGCTCAGTTCGGTATCAATAATAATCAACAGCTTAATGCAATGGAATTTGAATTGAGGTTGTTAGGGAAAACTCGTAAAGAGCAAGAGTTAATCCAATACAACCATCAATTAGATCTTGAAGCTGCTCGCCTTAAAATCGGTATGTCAAAAGAGAATGCTGCACAATTAGATGCGGAAATTATCAAGCTAAAAGCGCGTAGAGCTGAAATTGAAAGACAAAAAGAGTTAGCACAGTCTAATCCATTACTAGGTTTGCAAGATGGTTTAAATCAATTTGGTGATGCGGCTAACAATGTCATGGGAAATGTCTCTCAAATTACACAAAATGCCCTTGGTGGAATGTCTGATGCGCTAACAAATTTTGTGTTGACGGGAAAAGCTAATTTTAGAGATTTAGCTCAATCTATTATCAAAGATATTGCGCAAATGACAATGCGGATGTTGATTTTTAAAGCAGTATCTTCAGCGTTTGGTTTATTTTCGGGTGGTGGTAAAGTTGGTGCGGCTGGCGGATATGATGCGTTTGGTCAGCTATTGTATAAAGGCGGTTTGGCTGGTTTTGATGTAGGAGGCTTTACTGGTTTAGGGGGCAAATATACTCCTGCGGGGATTGTCCACAAAGGCGAATATGTTATTACTAAAGAAGCTACATCAAGGCTCGGTGTAGATTATCTTGATTTCTTAAACTACGGTACTCGACGAGGATTTGCCAACGGTGGCGGTGTTGCCGTACCGAAAGTGCCAATGGTGAAAGCCAAAACACAAAATGCCAATGTTAGCATCAAAGTGATCAACAACGGGGAGCCGGTGGATGCCAAAGTGACGCAAAAACAGCAAGGCGAACAGTTGCAAGTGACGGTGGAGTTAATGCGAAAAATTGCTAAACAGGAGGCAAGCAGTATGTTACAAACCAATTTTAGAGCCGGAGGAGCCTTTGCCTAATGGAAACGTTTAAATGGTGTGTGCGGCCAAAGCTCACAATTGAAAATGAACCACGCCGTAATGTGGTGCAGTTTGGCGATGGTTATGCACAGCGCGCCAAAGTTGGCATAAATAGCTTGCTGCGGCGTTATCCGGTTACGGTAAAAGTGAAAAACAAGGAACGTTTGGCAGTGGATGCGTTCTTGGCTCAACACGGTGGCGTTGAGCCTTTTT
>NZ_JAQIBB010000131.1:0-5401 GCF_027920745.1 Gallibacterium faecale
ACCCGCGATGGCATTGTAGTTTTGTTGGAGGTACGCCCAGATAATGAGCCACACTCCAGGATCTTTGTCTGGCATTTTCATTTCTCCACCTCCATTTCAGAGGCAATAAAAAACCCCAGACATTGCTGCCTAGGGTTATAAAAATTGTTTTACCTTATCTTATAGATGCGTTTACCGCAGTATAGTTAATATATTACGTCGACCGGTCGACCGATGTCAATATTTTTTGTCATTTAGATAAAGCACCCCACACATATGATTCTGCTCCATACAAGATTTGTAACGTATATGATTTAGATTTATTAATTTTACGCATAATGTTAGACACCGACTGTTGGTCTATATAATGCTGGCATATCATCCAATAACCTAAATCATCAAACTTAGCTAAATCTCGCATTATTACCTCAATCTCTAATGCTTCCTCATCTGTACACATCCGCTGATAAGAAACTTCTCGTTCCGCACCTTCAAGCAACATCGCTTTGTTTGGGTATTCTGTCCCGATTCGATAGCTACGTACACAATTGCCCCACGCTTTCAATCGTTCTTTTAATTCATCTCTAGTCATATCCCACCTATAATCCGTCTTTTTTTCAGTGCAACCAAGTGCAACCCAGTTAACTAATTGATTTTAAAATTATTTTCTTCAATATTTTGTTTTCGGTTGCGGTTGCAGTACCCTCAAAAAACTATATAGATATAAAAACCTTTATGTGTATGTATTTATGTACGACTATTTATTTTTATAAATATATTTTTTAAGTGCAACTCTGCAACCAATCTCATTTTTTAGCATTAACATTTTGATTTTATTAACTTTTTTAAGGTTGCACTTGATTAGTTTTACTGCAACCACAAATTTTAAAAATAGCTTATAAATCAATATGTTAGTAGGTTGCACTTACTTTTCATTCTTAAAATTAAGTGCAACCGCTTTTTTCACATCCTCTATTGCAATTTCCGCTCCGTTTGAAGTTAAAACCCACGGACGTACCGTTGCACCATTAACTTTAATTGCTTTATACGGGGTCGCATATTGCTGTAATAACTTCTTGAGACGGTAATCATCAATTTCGCTGCCAAATTCAGCCTTATCTGATAGATAATCCCTGATTTGAGCAAACGTCATCGCCACAGCCGGCGGGTTACTCATAAAGTCACAGAATAATTCCTCTTCTGGGGTCATGTTAAAATCAATCATATTGCGACGTGCGGGAGTATCAAATGAATGTGTCCAGTTATAATCACTTAAATCCAATTCCATTAGATAGCTATATACTTCAGCAATAAACTGTTTGTTGTCTAACATCGCGTATAGGGTATTGTAGTACTCAGTGTCTTTCGCTTGAGATGGCCCGCTAAAAACATTGATCCGTCTATCTTCTGGCTTTAGTACTAAAGCATCCGGATGATTAGTCATGAAAAAGAAATTGGTATAAATCGGTTGAGTACGCTTAGCACCATACTTCACATTAACTTCTAAATAATTTTCCGTTAAAGTATCACGTACTTTATCGCTAATACCGAAGCGCTCATTGCTCTCTCTTACTTCTTCAATCGCACACAAAATTGAGCGATTTAAGAAGTTATTAAATGGGCTATTAACTAGATCACTCATTTTTGTTTTCGTACAATTCCACGGGCCTAATAATTTTTGCAGTAGTTCTACAATCCACCCACGCCCCGTTCCATGTGCCACAGCAACAAGCATATTAGTTACTTTATTTCGACGATGTGGGTAACGCAAAAGCGAGGCCATCCACTGAACAAAATGCTTACGTTCTTTCTCAATAGGCAGAATGTAAGCGATATGATTTAAAAAGATATGAATTAACTCGCGAGTTTGTACAATGGGAATAACCGGGAAAAAAACTCGTTTAAGAATTTTCGTCCATCCGCCTCAGTAATAATTCTCCCCTCACCAGGTCGATAGGCTAAACCTACCACCGATTTACGCTTAGGATGCTGTAGCCACTCTGTGCTAACCGCAACCGACTGCTGCTTATTGCCATTTAACTTGACTATACGTTCATTTGCTGTATGATTTTTAAACTCATTCCATTTATATTTGTATGCGTGCGGATCGGCGTTTAGATCCCCAACTCTATCCCCTTCCGCGATGTATACATACCGGTCTAGATAATGCTCCATCAAGTCCGCAACATCCTCAATCTCCTCTTGCAAGGCATCAAACTCGTTATCAATAAAACCAATTGCGTTTAAAAAGTCAGTATCCGATCTATGGGCACAATGTGCGTGTTGACATTTAAAATGCCCTCGCTCAAAACCACCTGTCTCAGCGGGAAAATAGGCTGTTGCGGTTTCGTTGCTCTCGCTAGAATGCTCATGTTCAAATGGGCATTTAATATAGCGTTCGCCACGTTTACCTGTTCCATAGACAGCCCAATTATCATCAAGATAATCCGCCACCTCATCAGTTGATTTACCATGCCCATGTGTTAAGTCTCTATCTTTGCTTACTTTCGTCTGAGTTGACTCCGCAACAGGCAATATAAGTTCAAACGCGTACCACAAATCATCCCACTGTTTATCGGTAATAGTTGGGATTTCGGTAGGTAATCCGCCATCCCACTGATATTTCACCCCGCTTGGATGCGTACCAATTGCGACAAAATGCTGTCCTTTGCCTAAAAACTCTAACAAGTCTCCATTTTCAAGTCGCATAATGCGTTTTGGCATTTGTTTATCAGTAACTGCAAACAAAAATAAACACTTATTTGAATTTTCACGAAAGCGTCGAGGCGGTAAAAAACCAAAAGTACTTTTTACCATACTTTCTATCATTTGGAGTGTTTCTTGTGTTTCAACATCACAATCTAATGCATAAACAAACCTTTGTGTTTTTTCGTCAAAACCTTTATGCATTAAGGTTTCTGTGTCCCCAACACAAAGGTTATTTTTGTTTATTTTTTTCATCAATCGCATAAAGGTTTTGTTTGTTTTTTAACCCAACGCATAAAGGTTTTTGCATATTTACATAAAGGTTATTGCCAGTACGAATACAAATCCCTAATCGTGAATCTTTTTTCCAATATGCAATCTTAGAATCCGATACTTTACGATTCGTCCAACTCGTTAAACCAACAACACATCCCTCAGAATTAATCCTTGATGGAAGCTTACCTATTTGCTTAATCGTACTACGCGGAGATAAAGAAACATTAGGATCCGACACAACAGGTAATAAATCATTACCCAAGCCAAGATTAATAAAATGATCCCACTCCGCCGACAATGCGCCATATACAACACTCATAACACCACCTTATTTACGTAAGTAAGACCAATCTATATCAGGACGTAATTCTTCGCACGTCACTTGGTTACAAGACCATTTTTCAATTTCTACACAATATTTTGCTGGCACTTTACGAACACCATTTGCCCAAAATGAAATGTTAGATGATTTAACATTAATATGTTTCGACAGCTTAGCGATACTGCCCCGCCCAGTTTTGACTAAAAAATCTTTTAATTGCATAAATAACACCTTTATTGTTTTAATGTTATCTAAATGATAACTTTTTGTACTATAAATAACAATATCTTTTATTGGTTTTATTTGGTATCAAAATGATATTAAAATAATAGCTAAACTAGGAGGCGCCTATGAAAACAGTAAAAGATATTCGATATGAAAATCTCTTGAAACTTATTAAAGCCGCAGGAAGCACCGTACGTT
Source organism: Gallibacterium faecale (assembly GCF_027920745.1). Lineage (NCBI taxonomy): Bacteria > Pseudomonadati > Pseudomonadota > Gammaproteobacteria > Pasteurellales > Pasteurellaceae > Gallibacterium > Gallibacterium faecale. Next base: position 3,707 of record NZ_JAQIBB010000131.1, read on the forward strand.
TAGCAGAAAAAACAGGAATCTCTGCTAACTACTTACGCCAAATAAAAAATAAGAATGCAATTCAAAACGGGAAGCCTAAAGGAATTGGAGATAAGATCGCTGCAAAATTAGAAGATGGTTTTGATAAACCTCGCGGTTGGTTAGATGTGGAACATTCAAAAGATATCGAAATAGTAGCATTTGATGTAAATGAGTTTAACACACTACCTAGCGTGGCTGCCGCAGAAGATATTGATTACAGTGATACCCATATCCAAATTGAACTCTATGATATTAAGTTATCCGCAGGACACGGAAAAGGATGTGCAATGGAATGGATCCCCCGAAAATCTGATGAACCTTTAATCTTTCGTCAAGCATGGTTTCGACATAAAAATCTAAATCCTAATAGTTGCAAGGCTATGTATGTAAGGGGACAAAGTATGTCACCGGTATTAAAAGACTTGGATACAGTAATTGTCAATATAGATGACACTGAAATTATTGATAGAGAAGTTTACGCTCTGCTTTACAAAGGTAATTTTTATATCAAACAAGTTGTTCGAAAAGGGGACACTATTGAGTTAATTAGCTTTAATCCAGACCCACAATACAGTCCAATTGTTATAGATGAAACTCAATTACCAGAATTGAAAATTATTGGACGTCAGATTTGGCGTGGAGGTTAATAAACCTAAATCCACATTTTATTAGGTAATATTTTCTTTAAATTAAAAGGTAATAAATATGTCAGAAGTTTTCAGTTGCGAACTACTCGATGAGATAAAATTTAACATAAATGAACCTATACAAGTTCAAGATATAGTTAAATCTCTAGAAGCATTAGAAAAAATAGTAAAGCAATCAACCAAAACTTTTAGTAAATTGGGTAAATCTGATGTTCATGATGTTAAACTTTATATTAAAGCAATTGAAAAAGGTTCTTTACGAGAAAAGATTATTATAAAATTAATCTTCAAAACAGAAGAAAATTTAGATAAATTTTTAGAAAACACTCATGACTGGGTGGCAAAGCAATGTAAGGAACATCCTGTGAGATCATCATTAGTCGGTTTAGTTATTGGTGGAATGATAGCCTATGGTTTTTATAGCCTAGGTACTAATTCAGCTAATTCTATTAACATTAGTGGTAATTACAATACGGTAATCACTAATGGTGCTCAACAACTTAATATTCCTATAGAAGAATTTAAAAAAGCAATAGAAGAAAACAAAAGTAATAAGAAATCCTTATCCAAAAATGCTGTAGAATTTGCTCAGCCCGCCAAAACCCCATCGGGGGATGTGTCTATTGAATTTGGTTCAGACATTGATTCAAGTAAAAATATTATTATCCCTTCTAAGGTAATTTCCGACATACCAAAAAAGGTTGAGCCAGAGCAACCAATTGAAAAAGATACTAGAATGGATAATGTTACATTGCATATTAGAGCGTTAGATCGCGACGATTATTCTGGCTGGTCAGGATATATTGAAGGTGTTTTTACTAAGCGTATCCCAATAGAAATCCCACATACAATCGCACTTAATGAAATATCCTCTCAAGAGGCAATAAAAGCAAATGTAACGATATTTTATACTCAAAAAGGAAACACAATAAACCAAAAAAGAATTGTTATTCGAGAAATTAATCCAAAATTAAAGCAATAAACCGTCAAATGACGGTTTTTCTTTGCTCAAAATCCAGTTATTAAG
>NZ_JAQIBB010000132.1:0-5277 GCF_027920745.1 Gallibacterium faecale
AGTAAATCTTTATCTTTTACACTCTTTAAAGAATTCTTTCGTTGTCATTCCCGCTTGTCTCGCCATTGACTGAATGAGTACCTTATCAAAAGGCGATAGATGCTTATCTACCGTTACAAGAAATTTACCTCTTTCGTCAATTCTTATCCATTGTTCGTGAGCCGTACTTTTTTTAGGTTTCATCTCAAAACCCAATCGTTTTAAAGCCGATGAAACTTCTTTGTAAGTTAAAGGGGATATTCTATTAAAAAACATTATTATGCGTAGCGTAATTCTTCAAAGAATTCTACTTTATTTTTATTACCGTTTTTAGCAGATAAAAATCTAAACCAGTAATACTTTATCCATAATGACAACGGTGCAGGACGGTTAAGTAATTGTGCGGCATACTGAGGTTCGTTGTTAGCCTCATCAATCAAGTCTTTGATTTGCGCCTCTAGCTTATTAATTACTTCATCCATTGAATTAGCTTGTGCCGCCAACGAAAGATCAAGACAGACTGCAATATACAAATCGCCTTTTTTATACGCCATACAGCGAATTATTTTTTGTTTTTTCATATTAGACACTCCTGAATTTTGACATCCTCCCCCCCCCCCCCGCCTAAAGACAGGGGATTCCTACTAGCTCCCACAGCAAGCTGTGAGCTACTCTCGGTGGGTTTCTACTGCTGATCTCTATTGAGATTCACTTCATAGACGCTTCGGGTATGTCCTACCCTGATTATGCCGTCATTGAGAGCCTAAAGCGACCTCTGTTAGCAGTAAGAAGTATACCATATTTATGCCTTATATCCACGCCCTCAAGGACGTGGTTTTACGGCACTGTCTGATAAAGTAAAAAAGCTCGCTAAAACTAACGTCTTTAGCAAGCCTTTTCCCTTATCTTTTAAAGAGCTATTCACTATAATTTTTAATATATTACTCTATTTTTTAGTAAATACTCAACGAAAAGTTTAATTAAAATTACCAGTACTCTTTTTAATTCATCTCCAATCTTGACAGCAACACTATTCAAGGATAGGATTTATTCAAGGTCTCAAAACCTAAAATCGGCGGTAATCCGCAACCGAAATCCAATGCGGTTTTTTTGTATCTGAAATTTGTGTTTCTCCTTTTTCTTTTCTACACAATTTTTGGAATAAAAAACGGTATATTTGTTCAATGTCGAGAGGGCGAGGAATACAATACCTTCGGGGAATAACTCCAGCCTGACCGAACAGGCTTTTGAGCCTCTCGACACCACTCTCAAAAGTGGAATTAATCTCAAAATTAAAATCGGAGTTTCTATGTCTAACATCATCACAGCCGATTACAACGGCACTCAAGTTTTCTTCCAAGATGACGCTTATTTTGCTAATTGACTAAGTTAATATTTAGAGTTATATTGCCCATTATGGAGCTTCGAAAACTCCTATTTAAATTTACACTCGCCATTCACTGCGTTAACGTGATTTTTTTGTATCTGAAATTTAGTGTTTCTCTTTTTTCTTTTCTGACAAATTTCAATACAAAAAGTAAAACTCAATCTATGGATAGGGTGGTATGGAAATATCCAATACCATACGCCGCTAGTGTAACGGTTTTCGAACACCCTATCCACCCACAAATTCGAAAGGAAATTACACTATGTCTAATATTATTTCTACCTCATTTAATGATATATCCGTTTCATTCTTAAATAATGGTTATTTAAATGCGACTAATATTGCAAAAGCACTTAATAAACAAGTTAATGATTATCTTCGTTTAGATAGAACACAAAGCTATATAATTGCTTTAGCTAAAAATTTTAGTGAAAAGGGAAATCCCGTATCACAACAAGATTTAGTTATTGTGAAAAAAGGAAACTCTAAGAAGTTCACTCAAGGAACTTGGTTACATCCTAAATTAGCAATAGACTTCGCCCGTTGGTTAAATGTTGAATTTGCTATTTGGTGCGATGAACAAATTGAGAAAATTTTAATTGGTCAAAATCAAGTACCAACATTTTCAAATAACACGTTTTCAAATAACACGTTTTCAAATAACACGATCACCCCTGAACAACAACAGGCTATCCAAAATGCAGTACAAAAAGCCCATCACAGAACAGGTTTGCACTGGCAAGAAATCTATAGATTATTGAAAGTTGAATTTAAAATTGCTAAATACGATCAACTCCCTCAATCGCAATTTCTGGTTGCTATGGCGTTTATCCATAATCTTCAAAGACCTACCTTACCAGAACCTCCAAAACCTAAAATGATCGAAATTGACGCAGATGTTTTAGATGGGGTAATTAAATGCTGTAAGTTAGCAAAACAGCACGGCGAACAACTAGAACCTGCGATAAGAAATATCTACATATCACTTGGTTTAAATCAGCATTTCAAAAATAACTTTGCCTCCCAAGCTTACGACTTAGCCCACTATTTTAATTATTGGATAGATGAAGCAGAAAGAGCCTATCTTTCTCAAACCGCACCAAGATTAAGATAAATGAAATAGACCGCCTTACCTCACAAAAACGTGAGGCGGTTTTCTACACCCTAAATTTAGCGAAAAGGTGAAAATATGTTCAAGCTTTTAATGATTGTTAGCTTGTTGTGGTGTGCGTGGGAGCTGGATTTAAGACACGACTGCGATGGGCATTATTGTGAAACAACAACTTATTACATAGGGAAAAACTAAAATGACGACCTTTCTTATCGTTCTATCATTCTGTTTAATCTTTTTTAAACAACATAAGGTATTTGCAATGAAAAAAGTCTTTTGGAACGCTAAACAAGAACCTATTACAGCGACATATACAAAAATATTTGATGATTTACGCAATGAAGATATGGAGACGGGGCTACTCTTTGAGCCTTGTACGCTAGACGATATTCTTGATGAAGCAGATGAAATTATTCAATTAGATGCGATAGTTTCTCCTTATTCAAAATTGGAACTTAAGATGAAACAATTGAATATGGCATTAAATCGAGCTGATAGCGAACTAAAAGTTGTGGGAATGCAAATATCCGATCCGTTTATGCTTAGAAGTACAGCTAATGTAGTGGCTTTATTTGAGTTATCAGATGGGCAAACTATTTCTATTTATTTCCATAATCCAGACGTTACCCCTAAAAAAATTGCACCTCAAGACGAGGTTATCTCTTACAAATGGTTACTCAATAAAAAAGATGTCACTATCATTGTTGCCCCAGAACGAGGCAGTGATATTAATGTCCGTGAAGTGGCAATGCGTATGATGAAATTAGCTGCAAAAAACTCCTCTGCTTTCGCTAGACAAAATCAAAAGCGAGCCGAAAAAGTACAACGTATTGAAGAAACAGAAAAACGGATAGCTGAAAAAGAAAAAATTCTTGAGGATTTGGAAAAACAAATTGATTTATTAAAAGCAACTCAATCAATGGCAGAGGCAGATAATGCAATTGATATTAGCGATGCTAAGAAAGGATTAAATAAATATAAAGCCTTCTTTTCCACCGATCAATTTAATGCAATACAAGACGCTTTAAAGGGCGAGGAAGCTATTGGAATGGCTAGCACGTTAAGAACGTTATTTAATCGCATTGAGAAAATGCCAAAAACATACGAAACAGACGGTCAAAAAGAAAATGCTATTGTTTATCTACATTATTTTAAGAACGGCAATGATTGGTACATTACTGAAAAAGATATGGGCGGAAGCGGTACACGTCAGGCGTATGGTTTAACTTCTCTTTCGATTGGTGATAAGCCTGAGCTTGGCTATATCAGCATTGATGAATTAACCCAAAATAATGCGGAAATTGATTTATATTGGACTCCTGAATCTCTTAAATCAATTCAAGACGCACAGCAAAACACTTCACCAGAACCAGAGCAAACAGCAGAACCAGTTCAAGAACAAGAACCAGGACAAAATGCTGAACCTTCTCAAGAGCAAGAGCCTGAACAAGAATTAGGAACAGAACCTAATCCGGAACCAGAACAAACCCCAGATGTTGTAGCGGAAGATAATAATACTGAAGTAGAACAATCTATTTCGGTACAAAATATTGTTATGGAGGTTGCTACACCGCTTTTAGAACAAATCGGATTTAAAATTGAATTTGGCGGTAATGCTAATCCTCTAGGATTACCTGATACTGGAAGTATTTTCACATTCACCGCTGCATCAGAAAACACTCGTTTAAGCACATTCTTAGTCATTGAAAAAACAGGCGACACTTTTACCACTGAAACATATGGATATAAAGCTGATGGCGAAAGAATTGGTTTGGTAAGAACAACAGATCTTCCTTTTGATAAAGACACCATTTCTGGTGTAGCAACCGCTTTTGCAAGTAATACTAATAAATTTATTAAAAGTAATACTGAACAACCTGAAACTGAAACACCTCAAGCTCCAGAACCAGGCGAACAAACTATTCCAGAAGAATCACAAACTACCGTTATAGTTCAAGGTAATGAATTTGGTGAGTTTGATTTAACTAATGAAAAAGGTAAAGCTGAATTAAGAAATAAAGTAATTAAATATTTAAGTGATTTAGAAGCAAATGGAGAGAGTATTTATTGTAAAGCTATTAATGCTGACGTTAAATTTAATAAATCAGGAATTAAGAAATACAAAGGGCTTAGTGGATCTTCGATTAAATTAAAATTAGCTGCAAAAATTAAAGAAATTATTAAGAACGGGACTCTTGTAAAAAAAGACGTACCTAGTTATGACAGCGAAGAAAGAAAAAATGGAATCACTTATGACACTATAAAGACCAATGTTATTGTAGATAACAAAGAGTATGGGATTAGAACTGTTATAAGACGATTACCAGATGGAAAATATCAATATGATTTACAAGTAAAAAATACAGTAAATGAGATTTTAGATAACATTGAGGGAAGCCCAGCTCGGCTAACCAAATCCGATGTTGCTTCCCTCAATAACAGCATTTCTGCTTGTTATGATGATAATAAATCTAAGAATGAGAGAATGCAAGTTATTTTAGATGATATTGCTAGCGATAATGGCTATGTATTAAACCTCTTTGTTGAGTACCAAGATGAAAACGGCAACTGGGTTGAGTTGAAAGATGATGAGGTTGAATCAGTCGAAGAGGATACACAATCAGAACCTATCCTATTACACACTTCAAGCGTTTATTCTGAAACTCCTGGTTATCGTTCAACAATTGATGGCAGGGATGAAGAAATTGCTTTATTTGAGAGTCACGGATACAAACTTAATCCATACAGCATCCAAGGCACAGGTCAAACTTATGCCGTAGAAAAAGAAGACTTACCTTAT
>NZ_JAQIBB010000133.1:0-5192 GCF_027920745.1 Gallibacterium faecale
TTTTAGCTTCCAAAATGTCCATTAGGAGGCTGTTTTATGATTGTAGCCTCCATTTTGTCCATTACTCCTTAGATCTTTATCAACAATACAAACCCCGATAAGTTATTCACCTATCGGGGTTCCTTTTTATATATAAATATTGGTTAATACTATAATTTTCTGACTAACAATGTAATTCCTCGTACAGAAACCACCTCTACTTGATCATTGAGCTGCAAGTCATTTCCCTCTACACGCCAAGTTGTATCGCCAAATGCAGCGCGAGCAGTATTATTACCTAAAATTGCAGTCACTCGACCTTGTTGACCTAGCATTGCTAAACCACGTTGATTTAATGTTGTTGAATCATCATGTTGATTTTTAGACGCCTGGTAACGCCACCAAACAACGCTCGCAATAATGGCAATCACCGCAAATAAAACTACACTAACAACCAGTGAGAGTGGAACAAAATAGGTTATTGCAGCAATAATTAATCCAGCAATTCCCCACCATAAAAAGAAAATACCGGGAACGATGATTTCTAAAATTAATAAGAGAAATGCCAACACTAGCCAGTGTACTACGCCCCAGTCAACAAACCACGCCATCATTTTTTCAACCCTGTTTGTTTCAAGAGTTCGCTAATTCCCGCAATAGATCCCATTAAATTACTCGCTTCTAATGGCATCATCACTACTTTGCTATTTTCTGCTTGTCCAATTTGTTGTAATGCTTCTGTGTATTTTTGTGCAATAAAGTAATTAATCGCTTGTGTATTACCTGCTGCAATCGCATCAGAAACCATTTGCGTTGCTTTCGCTTCTGCTTCTGCTTCACGTTCTCTCGCTTCTGCACGCAAGAAGGCTTCTTGTCTTTCCCCCTCTGCTTGTAAAATACGAGATTGTTTTTCCCCTTCAGCCCGTAAAATTGCAGCTTGACGAATTCCTTCTGCCTCCAATACTTCTGCACGTTTATTCCGTTCTGCTTTCATTTGTGCATTCATCGAATCAATCAACTCTTTTGGCGGACGCACATCTCGGATTTCAATACGGGTCACTTTTACACCCCAAGGATTCGTTGCTTCATCAACAATCGCCAATAAACGACTATTAATAGAATCACGTTGAGAAAGCATTTCATCTAACTCCATTGAACCTAATACTGTACGAATATTGGTTAAGGTTAAATTGATAATCGCTTGTTCAAGATGATTTACCTCATAAGCAGCATTACGTGCATCAATTACTTGCACAAAACAGACCGCATCAATAGACACATTTGCATTATCTTTAGAAATCACTTCTTGAGAGGGAATATCTAATACTTGCTCCATCATATTGATTTTGCGTCCAACACGATCAATAAAAGGCACAATAATGTTCAAACCAGGTGTTAAAGTACGGGTATAACGCCCGAAACGTTCTATTGTCCAGTGATATCCTTGTGGCACAGTTTTTACTGCTGAAAATAAGGCTACAATCACCAGAATAATAAAAAACAGTGTCCCAATTGGAAAACTATCTAAATAAATCATAATAACCTCTTGTTTCTGTTGATAATTATTTCATCATCGCACATTATGCCAATAAGTCAAAAGATTGATATAAAAAATGCTAGCGATATAACAAAAATTGATTTTCAGATATAAAAAAACGACCTAAATCATGATTATTTCATTAGATCGTTTTCAAGATTCTAAAGGAATCTCTTTATTCTTTACCTATTATTAACAGGTAATTTTAATCATGCTTCCGTAAATCATATGCTTGTTGCAATAATTGTCGGCTTTCTTGCATAAACTGTTCAGAATAATCACCAAACCATTGATGTACTTGCTGGAATGCTGCAATAAAGCCTTGTTTATCGCCATTTTCAAAGAATGTTAATGCCTGTTGATAACTCTCCTGCAATGTCTTGATCACATCTAAGTTTTCTGGCTTATCCATAATAATATCAGCATACAACTCCGGATCTTGAGCAAACAAACGCCCAATCATTGCTAGCTCTAAGCGATAAATTGGTGAAGATAGTGCTAATAGACTCTTCAGTTGCACAGGTTGTTGAGAAAGATGTAAACCATTCGCAAATGTTGAAAAGTGACGTAGGGCCTGAATATAGGTCATACTGTGATCATGTTCTTGTGGCGTCACTTGATACAGTCTTGCTCCCCAAATATAGAACTGATCAAGTAGCCATTGATAACGTTCTGGATAACGCCCTTCACACACTGCTATCACTTGTTTTGCCATACTCGCAATATCTGGTCCAAACATTGGATGTAAACCTACTACTGCACCTTGATGCACTGCTAACATTTTCGCAACTGGCATTGATTTTACAGAAGTTAAATCCGCTAACAGCATAGTTGGCGTTAGATAAGGACGCAATCTTTCAATAACAGCCTCTGTTGCAGTAATAGGCACAGAAACTAATACTACATCAGCATTTGCAAAAATGTGTTCAGCTTGATCCCAATCATCACGATCCAGAATAGTGATTGAATAGCCTGAATTTGCTAAATAGCGAGCAAAAAGACCACCTAACTTCCCTTTCCCACCAACGACAACAATCTTTTTAATCTCTGGATTTACAGTTTTAAAGCCATATTTATTTTCGCTGTGGTAAGACTCCCGCATTACACGACGTAATACATCTTCAATTAAATCTGGAGAGATCCCCATTTTTTCTGCTTCTTCACGACGAGCCGCCAACATACTCACTTCTCGCTCTGGCACATAAATAGGTAAACCATGTTGATGTTTAACTTTACCAACTTCAGCGACTAACTTTAAACGTTTTGCTAATAAAGCTAATAATGCTTGATCTGTTTCATCGATTTGTGCGCGTAACTCTTGCAATACTTCCACGTGATCTCTCCAAAATGATTTATCGATCTAATTGAGATAAAGTAGCGTGTATTTTACGTAATAATGTTTCTGTTGTCTGCCAGTCAATGCACGCATCGGTGATTGAAACACCATATTGCATAGTTTCTTTTGGCTGTTCTGCACTTTGGTTACCCGCATTGAGGTTACTTTCTAGCATAATGCCGGTAATAGAACGATTACCAGCAACAATTTGTTGTAGGATATCTTCTGCCACAATCGGCTGGCGACGATAATCTTTATTAGAATTACCATGACTACAATCAACCATAATTGACTGTTCTAGTCCTGCTTTTTCTAATTCAATCTCACTTTGTTTGATAAATTCAGCTTGATAATTTGGTGTTTTCCCACCACGTAAAATAATATGTCCATCTGGGTTTCCACCAGTATGCAATAAATTTACCTGTCCTTGTTGATTAATTCCGATAAAGCTATGTTCTTGGGAAGCTGCTTTTAACGCATTAATTGCTGTTGCTAAACTACCGTCTGTACCATTTTTAAATCCAACTGCCATTGATAATCCTGAAGCGAGTTCACGGTGAGTTTGTGATTCGGTTGTTCTTGCCCCAATTGCGGACCAACTGAATAAATCTGCTAAATATTGTGGTGTAATTGGATCTAAAGCTTCTGTGGCTAATGGCAGCCCCATTTCACCTAAATCTAACAATAACTTTCTTGCCAAATGTAAACCTTTCTCTACATCAAAAGTCCCATCGAGATTTGGATCATTAATTAATCCTTTCCAGCCAACAGTGGTTCTTGGTTTTTCAAAATAAACTCGCATCACAATATATAGTTGATCTTTTACTTCATCAGATAACGCTTTTAATTTTTTCGCATACTCTAGTGCAGCGGGGATATCGTGAATTGAACAAGGACCACAAACCACTAATAGGCGATGATCTTGATGGTGAACAATCTCAGCAATTTCTTGACGATAACGTTCAATATTTTGTCTTAATGGATTTTCTAGTGGTAATTTTGCTTTTAATTCATCGGGAGTAATTAACACTTTTTCATCAACAATGTGTACATTGTGAATACTGTCTTTTCTCATTTTAAAACACCTTGTAAATATTTATATACACTAAATGTAACGATAAAATTACACTTTTTTATTCTGAGAAACAAGATAAAAGTTGAGAACTTTTTCCTCTTTTAGTGCTATCGCTCATTTTTTTATCAATCAAGCAATGTCAATGGAAAAACACTTGCACTGCTAGGGTTAATCTTATAATATGCACGCCGTTGTGCTTAGTGTTATATGCTAAGCTGAAATTTTAATTAAATGTGTGATTAACAATGTATCAAATTCTTTTAATTATTTATCCACTTATTGCGATTGCATTAATCGGCTTTATCCTTGTACAACAAGGTAAAGGTGCGGATATGGGTGCCTCATTTGGTGCTGGTGCATCAGGTACTGTATTTGGTGCAAGTGGTGCAGGTAACTTTTTAACTCGTACTACAACTATCTTAGCCATTTTATTTTTCGCAATTAGTTTATTATTAGGTAATTTAACAGCACATTCAACAAAACCGGCTGGAACTTTTGATGATCTTTCTGGTGTTGCTCAAGAAGTACAAAAACAAGATGCTGCTAAACCAGCAACTGAATTACCAGTAAAACAAGAACAAAATCAAGATATTCCAAAATAAGAATTTCGCTCTGGTGGTGGAATTGGTAGACACGCTATCTTGAGGGGGTAGTGTCTGTAGGACGTGCGAGTTCAAGTCTCGCCCAGAGCACCAAAATACTTTCCGAAGCCTTTCGTAATTACTCGAAAGGCTTTTTTAATGCCTGTAATATCAATAATTTATCGCTATTTACCTTCCGTAGCTATTTGTAGCTTTTCGAGATAGACCGCCGTTTTTAGTAACACGTTTAGTAACACACTGTCTAATGTGTTACCATACCGGGAAATAGCGTGTTACTAAAAATAGGGAGAATGCTTGTAATGCCTAGAACTATCCTACCTTTAAATAATACAAAAATAGATAAAGCAAAGCCTAAAAGTAACCAATATTCATTAAGTGATGGTAACGGATTATTTTTAAGGATAATGCCATCAGGTAATAAAATTTGGCTATTTAATTATGTAAAACCTAGTGATCAAAAACGTACTAATTTAAAAATTGGTATTTACCCTGAATTTTCATTAGCACAAGCAAGAAGTAAACGTGAAGAATATCGAGCACTACTAGCTCAAGGTATCGACCCACAAGAAAAAATAAAAGTGGATGAACAAACAATCAGTAATCGCTTAGAAAATGTATTTTTTACCGTAGCCCAAAAATGGAAAGAGAAAAAAGCAGCAGAAA